>JBFGGA010000071.1:0-16091 GCA_041579295.1 Myxococcota bacterium
CGAGCCCGTCCAGGCGATCTTCTGCGCGAGCGCCTGCAGGTGGCCCTCCTCGAGCCCCTCCAGCGCGGCCCTCCCGCTGAAGCGCGCCATGCGATTGATCTCGCCGTAGGCGTCGAGAAAGACCGCCGAGAGCGGGCCGCGATCGAGGTCGCGCGCCGCCTCGTAGGCGGCGTCGAGCGATCCCTCGTGATAGACCTCGAGGAATGCCTCGCTATCCTGCTCGGCGCGACGCAGCTCGCGCCACTTGTAGGCGATGATCGCCCACGAAACGACCGAGAGTATGACGAGCACCAGGAGGACGAGTTGAACGAGCCAGCTGGCCTGCCAAACCAGTGCCAGCGCATCCAGGCTCGCGAGACGTCCCCCCACAGCCGTCCCGACGACGAAATTCATCTCCACACTCGTTTTAGAGGCAAGCGAGTCTAGGTAACGCCCGCAGGGAGTTCAACACAACTCCGCCGACACAAGGAGCCGTGATGCAGGTCACCGTCGAGACCCGAAACCCCGTCGATGCGCGCACCGCGATGCTCGCCGTCCTCGTGCCGAAGCTCGGCGACGCGCCGTGGCGGCCGCCGCCGCGCGTCGCCGCGCTGGACCGCGCGCTCGGGGGGCGGATCGCGGCGCTGATCGAGAGCGGCGACTTCCGGGGCGGGGCGGGGGAAACCCTCACCCTGTATCCCAACGGCGCGGTCCCGGCGGAGCGGGTCCAGCTGCTCGGCCTCGGCGACGCCGCCGAGCTCGACGCCGAAACCGCGCGCCGCGCGGCCGGGCGCGCGCTCAGCGCCGCGCGCGAGCGCCGCGCCACCAGCGTCGCGATCTGCACGCCCCGCATTCGGCGGCTGCGGATGCCGGAGATCGCGCGGGCGCTCGCGGAGGGGCTGGTGCTCGCGAGCTACCGCTTCGACACCTACCGCGAGCGCGACGCAGACGCCGCGCCGCCGGTCGAGCGCGCCGCGCTGTTGATCGACCGAGCGGGCGAGCTGCGGGCGGCGCGCGAAATGTGCCGCATCGGCGTCGTGGTCGCGGAGTCGCAGAACCTGACGCGCCAGCTCTCGAACGAGCCCGCGAACGCGCTCCCCCCCGCGGGCCTCGCCGACGCCGCGCGACGCGTGGCGCGCGAGGTCGGGCTCGGCGTGCAGGTGATGGGCGTGGCGGAGCTCAAGAAGCACCGGATGGGCGGGATCCTCGCCGTGGGCGGGGGCAGCGCGCACACCCCGCGCCTGATCGTGCTCGACCACCAGCCGCGGCCGAAGGCCGGGAAGCGGCGCGCGGCCGGCTCCGCGCGCGCCATCCCGACCGTCTGCCTGGTCGGCAAGGGGATCACCTTCGACTCGGGCGGCGTCTCGATCAAACCCGCGGATCGGATGGACGAGATGAAGCACGACATGTCCGGGGCCGCCGCGGTGATCGGCGCGCTGCGGGCCTGCGCGCTGCTGAAGCTGCCGCTGCGCGTGGTCGGCGTGATCGCGGCCGCGGAGAACCTGCCCAGCAGCACCGCCTACCGTCCCGGCGACATCGTCACCACGATGTCGAAAAAAACCGTGGAGATCCTGAATACCGACGCCGAGGGCCGCGTCGTACTCGCCGATGCGCTCCACTACGCGAACGCGAAGTTCGAGCCCCAGGCGATCGTCGACCTCGCGACGCTCACCGGCGCGTGCGTGGTGGCGCTCGGCAAGTGGGCGACGGGGCTGTTCGGCAACCACGAAGGCCTCGTCGAAGCCGTGCGCGCGGCCGGCGACGCGACCGCCGAGCGGGCCTGGCCGATGCCGCTCTGGGCCGAGCACCGCAAGGCGGTGCGCAGCAACGTGGCCGACATCAAGAACGCGACCGGGCGCGAAGCCTCTTCCTCGACGGCGGCGGCCTTCCTCGAGAATTTCGTCGGCGATACACCCTGGGTGCATTTGGACATCGCCGGCACGGCCTGGGGCAACGAACCGGTCCCGTATCTGCAGAAGGGGGCCACCGGCGTGGGCGTCCGCCTGCTCGTGGAGCTGCTGACGGGATGGAAGCGGAAACAGATCGTTTGACGCGCCAGCACGCGCCGCCTAACCTCCCGCCCCGCAAAAAGTGATCGACAAGGAGAACACTCGACCATGAGCCGCTCAAGGATCTCAAACCCGTTGATTCGATTCGCCTCGCTGGCAGCGCTGAGTGCGCTGCTCGCGCCGGCCGGCGCGCTGGCCGGCGACGCCGAGGCGGGCAAGACCGTCTACACCACGAATTGTCTCTCGTGCCACGGCGAAACCGGCAAGGGCGACGGACCGGTGGGGCAGGTCCTGCAGCCGCCCCCGCGCGACTTCGCGGCGGGCGATTTCGCGTTCGATACCGACGAGGACGGCAAGAAGGGAACCGACGCCGACCTCAAGGCCGTCGTCGCCAAGGGCGCCGGAGCCTTCGGCGGAAACCAGATGATGGCCGCGTGGGGAGGCATCCTCTCGGACGCCGACATCGACAACGTCGTCGCCTACATCCGCACGCTCAAGAAGTAGCGCAGCTTCCGACGACGGGGCGCCCGCGGCGCTCGCGCCCCGTCGGCCGCACCGCCCGCTCATTCCGACTCGCCGCTTCTGCTACCGTGTCTGCGGTTTGCAAGACCGCGCCCGATTCGACCGAACCGCGCCCGCGCAACGACCTCGTCGCGGTGCGCCGCACGGGGGGCTTTGCGCGTGAGCTCTGCAGAGTCGAAGCATCCCGACGACGCTCCCGAGACCGAAACCGCGCTCGCGAAGCTTCCCGAAGTCTCGTCTTCCGACCGCGCGCTCGGCCCGGTCGACACGCTCTCGGCCTACATGGCCGAGCTCGCCAAGTATCCGCCGATCTCGCGCGAGGAGGAGCAGGCGCTCGCGATCCGCTGGGTGGAGGACGGCGACGAGGACGCGGCGCGTCAGCTGGTGCTCGCCAACCTTCGCCTGGTGGTGAAGATCGCGATGGAGTACCGGCGGACCTGGACGAACGTGTTGGATCTGATCCAGACCGGCAACGTCGGGCTGCTCGAGGCCGTCCAGCGCTTCGACCCCTACCGGGGCGTGAAGCTCACCTCCTACGCGGTCTATTGGATTCGCGCCTACATCCTCAAGTATCTGATGGACAACTTCCGCACCGTGCGGCTGGGGCGATCCCGTGCGCAGCGCAAGCTCTTCTTCCGGCTCAACAAGGAAAAGCGTCAGCTCGAACGCGAGGGCTTCGAGGTCGAGCCGAAGCTGCTCGCGGAACGCCTCGACGTGACGGAAGAGGACGTGATCGACATGGATCAGCGGATGTCGCAGAGCGATCTCTCGCTCAACGCGCCGGCGCGCAGAGACGAGCCCGGCGCGGAGTTCGGCGACTTCGTACCCGTCGGCGGCCACAGCGCGGAGCAGGCCGTTGGCGACACCCAGCTCAGCGAGGTGTTCCAGGAGAAGATCGCGGAGTTCTCCGAGGGCCTGGGCGAGCGCGACCGCAAGATCCTCCAGGAGCGCATCATCGCCGACGAGCAGAAGACCCTGCAGGAGCTGGCCGACGAGTTCGGCGTCTCGCGCGAGCGCGTGCGCCAGCTCGAAAAGCGGCTCGTCGACCAGCTGCGCGAATACATGAAGGCCAACCTCGTCGACTTCGAGTACTACGCGCCCGACGGTGGCAAGTGAGCGCCGCGAACACGGAGGCCCGCTGCCGCCGCCGCGTGCTCGTCACCGGGCAGGTGCAGAACGTCTGGTTCCGGGCGTCGACCGCCAAGCAGGCGGCCCGCGCGGGAGTGGACGGCTGGGTGCGCAACCTCGCGGACGGCCGCGTCGAAGCGGTGCTCGAGGGCGAGGCGAACGCGGTGCGCGAGGTGGTCGACTTCTGCGCGCGCGGACCCGAGCTCGCGCGCGTCGATCACATCGAGGTGATCGAAGAAGAGCCCGAGCACCTCGAGGGCTTCCGGATCCGCTGAAGCCGTCTCCGCCTGAAGATCAGAGGCAGGTGAAGAGCAAACGATCGAATGCGTGGGTCCTGCTGTGGGGAGCCGGGGGGGAGGGGCATTCGCTCCAACCCCATGTCGCTCACACCCCTCCCCCCGGCTCCCCAGAGCACCCAAGCTGGCCGGTGGGACCAGGCCGTCCGATGTTTCCGCGCTTGCGGCCCCCAAGGGAAATGAGGGGGCGGTAAAGGCAGCCGGCAGCTCTGCCGAAAAAGGGCGCGAGATGACGCGAATCGGCAAGCCGATGCTCTTCTGCCCGCCCAACCCGCCGATCGCGCTGGGGCCGCGGGATCGGGTGTCGATCGGGCGCAGCCGCGCCTGTGACCTGCGCCTGCCGGGGGGCGACGCGTCGCGGCGGCACGCGGAGATCAGCGGCGGGCCCGACGGCTTCACGGTCACGGACCTCGGCAGCACCAACGGCACCTTCGTCAACGACCACCGGATCCAGCAGCAGCTGCTTCAGCCCGGCGATCGGATCGAGATCGGCAACAGCATGATCACCTTCTGTCAGATCGGCGGCGGGCTCGAGAACGTCGGCCTGGATCGCGATCGGGATCGGACCATCCAGGTGGAGCGCCCGATCGGCGGGCAGGTCTTCGAGGGCGAGCTCGCCGAGATCCCGCCGTTTGCGCTGCTGCAGATCCTCGAGCTGGGGCGCAAGAGCGGGCTGCTCAGCGTCGAGGCCGATCAGGCCAGCGGCCGGCTCTGGCTGGCCAACGGCGCGCCGATCCACGCGGAGACCAAGAGCCACTCGGGGTTCGACGCCGCGCTCGAGATCGTGAACTTCACGGGCGGGCGTTTCACCTTCCAGCCGCACGAGGATCCCGCCGAGCCCACCATCACGGCGTCGGTCACCGAGCTGCTGCTCGAAGCCTCGCGGGTTCTCGACGAGGGGCTCCTCTAGTCCATCCCGGGGCCAACTGGGCCCCGCCAGCGCTTGGCAGCGCTCTACGGAGAAGGAAGTGCGCGGGCGGCTGCCTCCGGCGGAAATTCGGCGAGGATCGCCTCGCGGACCGCGACGTCGACCGCGTCGGTGTCCACCCCGAGGATCGCGAGGAACGCCTGATCGGCGTCGATGCCGGTCCCGAGCATCCCGAGCAGCTTCGCGCGCTGCGCGGGGTCGGTCCGGTCGGCGATCCACTGCGCGGCCGCCGCGGACTCCAGGTAGGCGGCGCGCGCGCCGTCGTCGTCGAGGCCCGAGAAGCTCGGCGCGAGGCGCCGCAGCGGGATCCACTTTCCGGTGTCGATCGCGTCGCGCAGCAGCCGCCGCTCGCTGCGGGTGAGCCCCTTGCGCCGCAGCGATTCGCGCTCCGAGATCTCCGCGAGGCCCTCGTTCAGCCAGTACGGCCGATCGCCGCCGGTCTGCTCGCGGTAGACCGCGTGCGAGTACTCGTGGAACAGCAGCGCGCGCAGCTCGCCCGCGGGATGCGCGGCCGACACCACGTGGATGCGGCCGTCGAAGAAGCCGACCGTCTGGAACGAGAAGCGGTGGCGGTGCGCCTCGAGGTAGGCGGCCTTGCCGTAGAAGACCACGCCCATCGCCTCCTCGGGAAGCGCGCCCAGCCGGTTGCCGACCGCGATGCGCGCCTCCTCGAGGTAGCGCAGCACGGTCTGCGCGTAGTGGGGCGAGGCCTGCTCGAGCTCCGGGTCGTAGTGGACCCGGAAGTGGGCGTTCGCCAGCCCCTGCCAGGGGCCCGTCGCGCGCGCGCCGCCCGGATCCACGAGGCGCGCCTCGTCGTCGAGGGCCGCGAGCCGGCGCTCGGCGGACTGGCGCCAGGGCTCGAGGGCGTCGCCCGCGGACGCGAGGAACGCCTCGAGGTGCACGCGCGCCGAGTCGTAGCGGCCGCGCTGGCGGTCGAGCAGAGCGAGGTACCAGTGCGCGACGGGCTCGCCGGGCGACTCGCGCAGCACGGCGTCGAGCGAGGCCGACGCGCGCGCGGTCTCGCCGCGGCGCAGGTCGTCGACCGCGCCCCGGATCAGGCGCTGGATGCGCGCCTCGGAGGCGTCGAGCGAGGCCCCGGAAACGGGCGCGCCGCCGATCGGGCTGCTCCAGAGCTCGCCGAGGCCCTGCTCGGCGCTGCGCGCGTGCGCGGGCACACCTGCTGGATCGTCGGTGATGTGGGTGACGCCGCCCTCGTCGATCCAGACGAAGACCTCGGCCGGCGCGGGCCCTGCGGGGGCTTCGAGCAGCAAGGCCGCGGCCAGCGCCGCGGCGACGGCTTCGGGACGGATCGGGGGGCGGGCCATCTCAGAGGTTTCGGTGCCGCGTCAGCGCGTCTTGACCGCCTCGGCGCACAGGTGCCCGAGCTCGGGCAGCACGAGCTTCTCCATCGCGAGCTCGACGGCCCCGCGGGAACCCGGCAGCGCGAAGACCACGCGGCCCGCGGCGAGCCCCGCGAGCGCGCGCGAGAGCAGCGCCGCGCTGCCGATCTGCTCGTAGGAGAGCGCGCGGAAGAGCTCTCCGAAGCCCGGCACCAGCCGGTCGAGCAGCGGCTCGACCGCCTCGGGGGTGATGTCGCGCGGCGCCACCCCGGTGCCGCCGGTCAGGATCACCGCCGCGACATCGTCGCGCAGGAGCAGCGCCTGCAGCGCCGCCGAGATCTCCGCGGGCTCGTCCTTGGCGATCACGCGCGCCACGACCGGATGCCCGGCCGCGCCGAGCAGCTCGGCGACGCGCGCGCCGCCCGTGTCGGTCTCCGGCGTGCGCGTGTCGCTCACCGTGACCACCGCCGTGGGCACCGCGCTGCGGGCGCTCTGGCGGTGGTGGTGGGCCGAGGAGTCGGGCTTCGGCTCGCTCACGGCTGGCGACCCCGCCGCGGCGGGCGCCGTCGAAACGCTCGGGCTTTCGCGTCGCAATGCACGGGCGGTCGTCCTGTCGAATGGAGGCGCGCGATCGTCGGTCGAAAGCAGCAGACGCAGAGCTTGGGGCAAGACCCGCGGCGCCGCCAGCCGGGCGAGCGCACCCGGCAGCCGGGCGTTGTGCCCGCGGACCCGACGCCGCAAGATTGCTCCCGCGGGACATGGGCGAACGAGCGCATACACCGAAACCGGTCCGGAAGCCGGCGTGATCGCGGAGAATCTCCTGCTGGCGGTCTTCGCCGCCGCGCCCGTCGCGCTCGGGCTGCTGGCGCTGCGCTTCTTCCGCAGGCAGCAGCAGCGCGAAACGGCCGGCGCGGCGCGGCTGCTCGCGGGCAACGCGCTGGTGCTCGCCTGCCTCTGCTCGGTCGCCGTGCTGTCGGGCGAGCTCTACTACCGCTTCTGGTTCGATTCCACGGACTCGTTCGGCCTGACGAAGACGAACCGGCGCTGGCTCGAGCGGCACTTCGCGTCGAACTCGTCGGGCTTCCGGGATTCGATCGACTACACGCGCCGCGCGCCCCCTGGCGTGCGCCGTGTGACCTTCCTGGGCGACTCGTTTACCGCGGGCCACGGCATCGCGGACGTCGAGGATCGCTTCGCCAACCGGATCCGCGCGCTGCGGCCCGACTGGGAGGTGCACGTGCTCGCGAGCCTCGGCTGGGATACCGGGCCGGAGCTCGAGATCGCAAAGCTGTACACCGAGCAGGGCTCCGAGACCGACGCGATCGCGCTGATCTACTGCCTGAACGACATCGCGGACATCGTCCCCGAGTGGCGCGAGATCCTCAGCGCGATCTACGAGCAGTGGCGGCCGGGCTGGCTGGCCGCGAACAGCTACCTGTTCAACACCCTCTACTACCGCTGGCGGGCCGCGCGCGATCCCGCGCTCGCCGACTACTACGACTTCGTGCTCGGCGCCTACCAGGGCGCCGTCTGGGAGCGGCAGCAGCGGCGGCTGCGCGCGCTGCGCGAGCTGGTCGACGCGCAGGGCGCGCAGCTGCTCGTCGTCACCTTCCCGTTCGTGCACGACCTCGGCCCCGACTACGCGTACCGCGGCGTGCACGAGCGCCTCGGGGGTTTTTGGCGCGCGCTGGGCGTCCCGCATCTCGACCTGCTCGGCGTCTTCGAGGCCCACCCGGGCGAGCCGCTCGCGATCGGCCCGTACGACGCGCACCCCAACGAGCGCGCGCACGCGATCGCGGCCGACGCGATCGCGGCGTTCCTCGACGAGCACCTCCCCGACGCGAACGAATCCGAAGCGCGTTGAACGCGCGGCCGCGCGAGGGGCGCGAGGGGCGCGAGCGCACCTTCCAGCGGCGGGCGCTCGGCGGCTACGATGTGGGAAGCGACCGGCCGAGCCGCAATCCCCGAACACGCCGCCGACAGAGCACACCAAGGCACGCCGCTCCCGCGACGAGCATCAGCCAGTACTGCGGTTCGGGCACGGGTGCCGGCTCCGGATCGAGCGGGTCCAGTGGGTCCGTCCCCATCACGAGCACCTCTTCGCCGTCGCTGAAGCCGTCCCCATCGGTGTCCGGATTCAGGACGTCCGTTCCGATCGTCGCCTCGTCTACGTCGAGCAGCGCATCGCCGTCCATGTCGGGTACCGTGCGGATGGCATCGCAACCCTTGAAGGGTGTGCCGTCGAGCAGCTCACCGGTCACACACGCCTCCAGGTCGCCGAATGCGATCCCGGTCTCCTCGACCCGATAGTGCGCCAGCAGATCCGTCAAGCCGTCGCCATTGACGTCCTCGAAGTGCGGCCCATTGCTGTGGGCGAGCGACGCACGGTCGGAACCGAAGGCCAGAGTCGTCACATCGACGTCCGCTACGTCAATACCGTCCGAGCCGGGGATCGCCACCGGGAGGTTTCCTTTGAGCGACAGATTGATGGAGTTGGGGTCGCTGCCGGGCTTGATGTCGAGGTCGATCTCGATCGAGCCGGCGTACTCGGGGCCGAAGTCGATGATGAGCAGCCCCGCGGGATTATCGGTCACGTAGACGAGACCCCCTGCCACTTCGACGTCACCCGCGTGATTCGTGTCCAGGGCGCCGAGCTCCACTGGAGACGCTGGGTCGGAGATGTCGATCAGCCGTACGCCAGAGGAGCCATCGGCCACGTAGGCGAGGTCGCCCACCACCTCGACGTCCCGTGGGTCGTCCGGCGTGTTGAGGACACTGAGCTTCACCGGGCGGGCGGGGTTGGAGACGTCGATAATACGCAGCCCGGTGTAGCTAGCGGCCACGTAGGCGAGGTCGCCGACTACCTCGACGTCGTTCCCTTCGCCCGCCACGTAGAGAATGCTGAGTTCCACCGGCAAGGCGGGATTGGAGACGTCGATGATCTGCAGGGCGGGAATGCCGCTAACGTAGGCGAGGTCGCCCACCACGTCGACGCCGATCGCTCTCCACGGCGTTTCGAGGGCGCCACGCTCCACCGGGAAGGCGGGGTTCGACACGTCGATGATGCGCAGGCCCGCATGATAGTCGGCCACGTAGGCGAGTTCGCCCACCACCTCGATGTCCTGTGGGTCGGAGGTGTCGAGGCCGCCCAACTCGACCGGGAAGGCGGGGTCGGAGACGTCGATGATGCGCAGGCCGGAGCGATACTCCGCCACGTAGGCGAAGTCGCCCACCACCTCGACGTCCACCGCGTACCCCGGCGTACGGAGGGCGCCGAGCGCCACCGGGAAGGCGGGGTCGGAGACGTCGATGATCTGCAGGCCACGGTGATAATCCGCCACGTAGGCAAGGTCGCTCACCAGCTCGACGCCCAACGCGTAGCCCGGCGTGTCGAGAGCGCCGAGCTCCGCCGGCACGGTGGGGTTGGAGACGTCGATAATACGCAGACCAGAGAAAAAATCTGCCAGGTAGGCGAGGTCACCCACCACCTCGACGTCCATCGCACGGTCTCTCGTGTCGATGGTGCCAAGCGCCACCGGGAGGGCGGGATTGGAGACGTCGATGACGTTCAGGCCCGATTCAAGATCGGCCACGTAGGCGAGGTCGCCCACCACCTCGACGTCTCGTGCGTCGAACGTGTCGAGGGCGCCAAGTTCCACCGGGGAGTCGGAGTTGGAGACGTCGATGATGCGCAGGCCGGAGTAGCCAATCGTCATGTAGGCGAGGTCGCCCACCACCTCGACATCGTATGCGTAGCTCGGCGTGTCGAGGGCACCGAGCGCCACCGGGAAAGCGGGGTCGGAGACGTCGATGATGCGCAGACCGGAATAGCCATCGGCCACGAAGGCACGGTCGCCCACCACCTCGACGTCCTGTGCGTCGTACGTGTCGAGGGTGCCGAGCTCCACTGGGGAGACGGGGTTGGAGACGTCGATGATGCGTAGGCCGGGGTAGCCGGCCAGGTAGGCGAGATCGCCCACCACATCGACGTCCCGTGCGAAGGGCGTGTCGAGGCGGCCGAGCTCCACCGGCGAGGCGGGGTCGGAGACGTCGATGATGTGCAGGCCGGGGTAGCCAGCCACGTAGGCGAGGTCGCCGACTACCTCGACGTCCCACGCGCGGTGGCCCGGCGTATCGGCGGCGCCGAGCTCCACTGGGAAGGCGGGGTTGGAGACGTCGATGATGCGCAGGACGGCGCGGCCATCGGCCACGTAGGCCACGTCGCCGACTACCTCGACATCGTACGCGTCACCCGGCGTGAGGTGGTAACTTACCGTGATGAGCGCATTGGCATCCACGCTCAGTGTGGTCAAAATCACCGTGATAAGGACACCGAGCGAAACACAGGAGCACCGCATAACCACTCCTCCAGTTCCCACCGGTAAATGTGCATTGTACCGCTCGCCGCAGTCAACGATTTTCAAGCTAGGGCGCAATGCCTCACCCCTGTGTCAGTCGGCCGCGCTCGACGTCTTCCCGCTCCTCGCCCCGCTGCCGGGAGGCGCGATCTTCAGCAGGAAAATGACGAGAGGACGGTCACAGAGGGTCTCGACTGGCTCTTAGCCGACTAGCAACGTCGCCGCGGGTGCCGTTGCTCGCGACGGCCGCTTTTCGCCCGTCCGAAGCAATCCTGATGTAAGCTCCGAACAGTCGGCGCACCTGCCGATCGAGAGCCGCTGCCAGTCACCCAGCGCCGCGGAGATCGCTGGCGTGATGTCAACGGACAAGCTCGCTGCACCCGAGCGTCGACCGCATCTCGACGGAACAGCTCGACGGTAGGTCCACGCCCACTCCCTGAGTCGCAGGTATGAAACCTTACGCGGTTTCTTGGAGCAGGGCTTTGGAGCAAAAATTTTGATCATTATCGCGTGGTCATCGGACACCCCTTTTGGGTAAGTGCCCGAGATCCTTACTTTTTGAGAGTTCGCGATCCTACGGCCGGTCGTCGACCCAGTACTCGCCGTCGGTGGCGACTTCCTTCTTCCAGATCGGGACGCTCTCCTTGAGGGTGTCGATCGCGTAGCGACAGGCCTCGAAGGCCTCCGCGCGGTGGGGGGCCGCGGCGACCACGACGACCGCGATGTCGCCGATCTCGAGGTGGCCGGCGCGGTGGGCGATGGCGACCCGCACGCCCGGCCAGCGCTCGGCGGCCGCGTCGGCGATGCGCTGCATCTCGCGCTCGGCCATCTCGGGGTAAGACTCGTACTCGAGGTGGCGGATGTCGCGGCCCCGGGCGCGGTTTCGCACCGCGCCGATGAAGGTCACGATGCCCCCCATGCCGGGCCCCGAGACCCGCGCCACCACCTGGCCGACGTCGATCGGACCGTCGGAGAGCGAGCAGGTCCCCGCCCCGCCCGATACCGGCGGGAGGAACGCGATCTCGTCGCCGTCGCGGATCTCCGCGTCCAGCGAGCGGATTTCGAGGTTCACGGAGACGGCCATCCGATCCGCGAACGGCGCGATCGCGGGATGCCGTTCGACCAGCAGCCCCCAGACGTCGCGCGCCCGGGCGCCGGCCGGGAGCGCGAGCGCCAGCTCCTTGGCGCCGGCCGCCTCGCGCACCGCGCCGAACAGCTTCGCGATCACCTGCATCCCGAGACCCTACTCCGGGGCGAACAAAAGCTCAAACGGGGTGCTTCGATTCGTTGACGCACAAATCTGTGCGGTTCTAAGATAGTGCCGGGAGGGGCAGCTCATGACGGCTCGCAAGAAGACGGCGCGGCGCAAGACCGCGCGCAAGAAAACCGCGCGCAAGAAGCCCGCGCGCAAGAAGGCGACCCGAAAGAAGGCCACGCGCAAGAAGACGGCCCGCAAGAAGACCGCGCGCAAGAAGGCGCCGCGCAAGAAGGCCAGCCGAAAGAAGGCCACCCGCAAGAAGGCGACGCGCAGGAAGACGGCCCGCAAGAAGGCCACGCGCAAGAAGGCCGCGCGCAGAAAGCCGACGCGCAAGAAGGCCACACGCAAGAAGACGGCTCGCAGAAAGCCGGCGCGCAAGAAGACCAGCCGCAAGAAGGCGCCGCGCAAGAAGGCCACCCGCAAGAAGGCCGGCGGCAGGAAGGCGGCGCGGCGCAAGACCGCCTCGCGCAAGACGGCGAGGAAGAAGACCGTCCGCAGCCAGGCGATCCGCAAGAAGACCGCGCGGAAGGCCGCGCCGAAGCGGAGCGCGAGCCCGAAGGCGCCGGTCGGTCCGACGCCGAGCGCCGCGAGCGCGAAGCCGAGCGCAGCGCCGACGCCGGGCGGGGTGCAGACGCCGCCGGTCGTGGCCGCCGCGCAGTCGAGGGACGTCGGGGTGGTGACCCACTACTACCCGCGCGTGGAGGCGGCCGTGGTCACGGTCGGGCCCGGAGAGCTCCGGACCGGAGACACCGTCCACTTCCGCGGGCACACCACCGACTTCTATCAGACGCTGGACCGGCTCGAGTTCGACCACCAGCCGATCGAGGTCGCCAAGGCCGGGCAGCAGGTGGGCGTGCACGTCTCGCACCGCGTGCGCGAGGGAGACATCGTCAAGCGGATCGCGTAGCGCGACGCGGCTCGGAGGGCGAGTGTTCGGGATCGAGCGCCCCAGCAGGCGAATCCCGAGGATTCGACTGCGTCGGTCACGCGATCCCGGAGGGGTCGCGCCCCTAGCGTTCGCTGCTGGTCGCCGCTTCCTTCGCGCCGGCATCGGCCTTCGCGCCCACGGCTTTGAGCGCGGCTGACGACTTCTGGCCCGAGCTGCCCATGCTGATCCGGCCGGTGATCATCGCGCCCTCCTCGACCACGATCGACGGCGTCTGGATGTCGCCCTTGACCTTCGCGCTCTTGTGAAGCACGACCTTGGCCTCGGCGATCACGTTGCCGTTCACGGAGCCGCTCACCACCACGGTCTTGGAGCGGATCTCGGCGTCGATCTCGCCGCTCTCTCCGACGATGAGGGTGTTCTCGCTGGTGATCTCACCCGTGAAGCGCCCGTCGATCCGGACCGTGTCGCGGAACGAGAGCTTCCCCTCGAACTCCGACCCCTGATCGATGAATGCGGTGAGCCCCCCCGAAGCCGCCGAGCTGCTGGATGCGGACGGGCTCGAGCTGGACTGACCCTCGTAGTCCGTCTCCCGACCCCGGCCAAACGCGTTGATTGCCATCTGCGAACCCCTCCCGTGCGCGTGTGAGCGTGCCGCCTGGATCGGCGCGGGCCGCGCGCGACTTGAGCGCAAAGTCTTTCAGACGTCGCCGGTGGTTCGGCGATCGGATGCGCAGTCGTGAGCGCGCGAAAAGCGCGCCCGCAGCGAGCGCGCGAGGGCGATTCCGGCCAGGAATCCGCCGCTGTGGGCCCACCAGACCTCGCCCCCCTCCTCAGCGGAGGGCCAATCGAGCCCGGATAGGACCTGGATCACAACCCAGGCCAGCAGCAGGAAGATCGTCGGAAGCGGCACGCGCAGCCAGCGCAGCTGCAGCCGCCGGTGCGGATACGAGGCCACGTACGCGCCGATCACCCCCGAGATCGCGCCGCTGGCGCCGACCGTCGCCAGGTAGGCGTCGGGATCACTCGCGATCTGAAAGCCGGATGCGGCCAGCCCGCAGGCCAGATACAGGGCCAGGAAGCGCGCGCCCCCGAGCCACGCCTCGATCTCCGCGCCGAAGATCCAGAGGTAGAGCAGGTTGATCGCAAGATGAACCAGGCCGCCGTGGAGGAACATCGAGCTGATCGGCGTGAGCCAGACGATCTGTCTCGTGGCGCCCGGGTCCGCCATCTCTCGCAGGAATTCGCGGGGCACCAGCCCCCAGGTCGCGACGAACTCGCCCAGCGCGGCGCCGTCCGCGTCGCCTCCACCGGAGAGGATCACCTCGTAGAGGAAGACGAGCGCGTTCGCGACGATCAGTGCAGCGACGGCGATCGGGCGGTGGCGCGGCGGCGCGCTTTCGAGTTCGCGAACCATCGAGCGCGAGCGTACCCCCGCGCCCAGGGGGGGTGCTAGACTGCTCGCCCCATGACGGCCGCCCCGGGCGATTCACTCGATCTGCTGCGCCGTTGCGTCGAGAGCGGTCGCGTGCACTCCGCGTATCTGCTCTCCGGGCCCGGATCGAAGCCGCGCGACGCGGCCCTGGACTTCGTGCGCGCGCTCGTGTGTCCAGAACCGGGCGGCCCGTGCGAGGCGTGCAGCGACTGCCGGCGCTCGGGCCCGCGCGAGCCGATCGCGCTCGACGGCACCGGCCGCAAGGGGCCGCTGCTGCGCCACGTCGGCGATCACGCGGATCTCTTCTGGGTCGAGCTCGGCGAGGGCAGCACCCGCGTGAGCATCGGCCAGATTCGCGCGCTGCAGCACGCGCTCGCGCTGCGGCCCAGCGAGGGCGGCCGCCGCGCGGCGGTGATCGCCGACGCGGAGTGGATGAACAAGGAGGCCCAGAACGCGCTGCTCCACATCCTCGAAGAGCCGCCGCCCGACACCACGCTGGTGCTCGCGACGGCGACCGCGGCGGGCCTGCTGGCGACCGTGCGCTCGCGCTGTCAGCGCGTGCACTTCGAGCTCGGCCCCGACGCCGCGCGGAGCGATCCCGAGCGCGTGGCGACGCGCGAGCGGCTCGACGGCCTCGCAGCGCTCGCGATTCCCGAGCTGCTCGAATGGGCGGCGGAGTTCCGGGGCCCGCGCGCAACGGTGGTCGACGGCGTCGAGGCCTTTTTGGAGACCGCGTCGCTCTGGGTGCGCGACGGCGTGCTCGGCGCGCTGCGCGACGCAGAACTGGACGTCGCGCCCGAGCTCGACGCGTTCCGGACGCTCAGCAACTGCCGAAAGACGCTCGCGCAGCGCAACGCGAACCCCCAGATGGTGGTGGAGCGCGCGCTGCTCGCGCTGCGCGAGGCGACACTGCGATGAGCGACGTCTTCTACGCCACGACGCCGATCTACTACGTGAACGCGGAGCCGCACATCGGCCACACCTACACGATCGTCGTGCTCGACACGATCGCGCGCTACCACCGGCTCGCGGGCGACGACACCTTCTTCCTCACGGGCACCGACGAGCACGGCGACAAGATCGCCGAGATCGCCGCGCAGCGTGGTGTGGCGCCACAGCGGATCGCAGACGAATACTCCGCGGCCTTCAGCTCCACCTGGAAGGAGCTCGGTTTCTCGTTCGACCGCTTCATCCGCACCACCGACCCCGACCACAAGCGCGTGGTCCAGGAGATCCTGCAGAAGGTCCACGACGCCGGGGAGATCTACTTCCAGGAGTACGAGGGCCTCTACTGCGTGGGCTGCGAGCGGTTCCTGACGGACCGCGACATCGAGGGCGGACTCTGCCGCGACCACGAGCGCGCGCCCGAGGAGCGCCGCGAGTCGAATTACTTCCTGCGCATCACGTCGCACTTCGACTGGCTGACCGACCACATCCGGGAGCACCCGGACTTCATCCGGCCCGAGCGCTACAAGAACGAGGTGCTGTCGATGCTCCGCGAGGAGAGCGGGCTCGGGGACCTCTGCATCTCGCGGCCGAAGGAGCGGCTCGACTGGGGGATCGAGCTCCCGTTCGACGACGGCTACGTCTGCTACGTCTGGTTCGACGCGCTGATCAACTACCTGACCGGCGTCGGCTATCCGGACGGGCCGGACTTCGAGCGCTACTGGGGCGCCGTCGAGCACTTCGTCGGCAAGGACATCCTCAAGCCGCACGCGATCTTCTGGCCGATCATGCTCAAGACCATGGGCGTCCCGCTCTACCGGCACCTCAACGTGCACGGCTACTGGAACATGGACGGCAGAAAGATCTCGAAGTCGCTCGGCAACATGGTGTCGCCGATCGCGATGAAGCGGATCTACGGCTTCGACGCGTTCCGCTACTTCCTGCTGCGCGAAATGGTGTTCGGGCTCGACTCGACGTTCAGCGAGACCGCGCTGGTCCGCCGCACC
>JBFGGA010000072.1:0-15637 GCA_041579295.1 Myxococcota bacterium
GACATGGTCAGCGCCAACGCGCTCGGCGACGACGTGAGCGTGCTGCTGGGCGCCGGCGAGGGCGACGCCGGCTTCGGATTCGAGTTTCCCGCCTTCTTCGCAGTGGGCGACGATCCGCGCTGGATCGCGGTGGCCGACCTCGATGGCGGTGGCGCGCCCGACCTCGTCACCGCCAACTTCCGCAGCGACGACGTGAGCGTGCTGCTGGGCAACGGCGACGGCAGCTTCCAGCCCGCGGCTTCATTCGCGGCGGGCGACGGCGCGCGCTGCGTGGTCGTGGCCGACCTCGATGGCGATGGCGCGCTCGACCTGGTCACCGCCAATGAGTTTGGCGACGACGTGAGCGTGCTGCTGGGCAACGGCGACGGCAGCTTCCAGCCCGCGGTTTCGTTCGCGGCGGGCGACGGCCCGCACTCCGTGACCGTGGCCGACCTCGACGGCGACGGCGCGCTCGACCTGGTCACTGCCAACGAAGCGAGCGACGACGTGAGCGTGCTGCTGGGCAACGGCGACGGCAGCTTCCAGGCCGCGGTCGCCACCGCGGCGGGCGACGCGCCGCGCGGCGTCGCCGCGGCCGACCTCGACGGCGATGGCATCCCCGACCTCGTCACCGCGAACAGCGTCAGCGGGGCCGGGTTCGTCGAGGACGTGAACGTGCTGCTGGGCAACGGCGACGGCAGCTTCCAGGCCGCTGCGCCGTTCCGGGCGGGCAACGCGTCCTTCTTCGTCACCGTCTCGGACCTCAACGGCGACGGCGCGCCCGACCTCGTGATTGCCAACTCCTTGAGCGCCGACGTGAGCGTGCTGCTCGGCAACGGCGACGGCAGCTTCCAGCCTCCGGTCCCGTTCGTGACCGGCTCTGGGCCTACCTCCGTCGCCGCGGCCGACCTCGACGGCGACGGCGCGCCCGACCTCGCCGTCGCCAACTTCTCCAGCGACTTCGTGAGTGTGCGGCCCGGCAACGGCAACGGCAGCTTCCAGCCCGCCCGCTTCTTCGTGGCCGGCGACGGCCCGTTCTCGATCGCGGTCGCCGACCTCGACGGCGACGGGCTTCCCGACCTCGCCACCGCCAATGTCAACAGCGACGACGTCAGCGTGTTTCTCGCGACGGAGACACCCACGTCGACGCCGATTCCCGCGCCGCTCACGCGGGACCAGCGCGCTTGCGTGAACGAGATGAACAAGAGCGGCGAGAAGGTCGACAACGCGCAGCTCAAGCAGGCCGAGCGCTGCCTGCTGGACTTCCAGCGCGGGAATCTCGTCGCGCCCACGACCTTCGACGACTGCGTGAACGCGGACTCCAGGGGCCGGGTGGAGCGCGCCGAGCAGCGAACGGCGGCGCGGGAAGACCGCAAGTGCGACCCGCTCGACGCGCTGCCGCCGTTCGCCTACACGGATGCGCCGACCGTCAACGCGGCCGCCGTGGAGGGCGCCCTGCAGCTGCTCCACGCGATCTTCGGCGGCCCGCCCGTGCTCGACGCCGACCTCGTCACCCGTGCGGACGACCGCGATGCGGCGCGCTGCCAGCTCGAGCTGCTCCGGCGGGCCGGCCGGCTCCAGAACACCGCGCTGAAGGAGATCAACAAGGCCAAGCGCAAGGCGCTCCGGGACGAGACGGTCGACCGCGAGTCGGCGCTCGCGGCGAGGCTGCAGGCGGTCTTCTCCGCGAACGACCGGCTCGCTCGGACGCGGGATCGGCTCGTGCGGACTGTCGACCGCCGCTGCGCGGCGCTGCCGGCCGCTCCCGCCGCGCTCTTCCCGGGCGCCTGCGGTGCGGGCGACCCCGATCTCTCCGGCGTCGAGGACTGCGCGATCGCGCAGGCGCGCTGCACGGCCTGCCGGATGATCGAGGCGTTCGACGCGTTGGATCTGGACTGCGACGACGCCGACGATCAGATCGCCAACGCAAGCTGCCCGTAGCCGCGCTTCGCGGGCGCGCGCCTGGCGCGACGCGCGATCGAGCGGAAGTCTGGAGGGATCGGCGGCGCGGGGTGGATCCCCGGGGAGGATTCGAACCTCCATTGACAGGTTCAGAGCCTGCTGTCCTGCCGTTAGACGACCGGGGAACTCCGATCTCTATAACCGAGTCGCCCCGGATCCTCAAGCGACGTCGTCAATGCGTTGGAGCACGCGTTCGATCCGCGCGAGCGAGCGCGACGCGCCGAGCACTTCCAGCGTTTCGAAGATGCCCGGCGACACCGTGCCGCCCGTCACCGCGACGCGCACCGGCTGGGCGAGCTTGCCCATCTTCATGTCTCGCCAGTTGGAGAGCACGCTCGCGAAGGCCGCCTCGATCGCGTCGGCCGACCAGCTTTCGAGCTCGGCGAGGGCGTCGCGCAGCGCGCGCAGCGCGGGCGCGACGGCCGGCGTGAGGTGCTTGGCGGCGGCCTTATGGTCGAAGTCGACCGACTCGACCGCGAACCAGCGCGAGAGGCGCGCCATCTCCGCGAGCGTCTTGCCGCGCTCGCGCTGCAGCGCCGCGAGCCGCGCGAGCTCGCGCGTGACGGGGACCTCGCGGCCCGCCTCGGCTGCGAGGAACGGCGCGAGCAGATCGGCGAGTTTCTCGGCGGGTAGCTCCTTGAGGTAGTGCTGGTTGAGCCAGAGCAGCTTGTCGCTGTCCGCCTGCGCGGAGGAGCGGTTCACGGCGTCGAGGTCGAAGAGCGCGCAGATTTCGTCGGAGGAGAAGATCTCCTGGTCGCCGTGCGACCAGCCGATCCGGATCAGCCAGTTGCGCAGCGCGGGCGCCAGGTAGCCCTCGTCGCGGAAGTGCTGGACCGAGACCGGGTCCCTGCGCTTGCTGAGCTTCTTGCCGCCCGCGCCGACGATCAGCGGAACGTGGGCGAACGCCGGCGGTGTGGCGCCGAGCGCGCGGTAGAGCGCGATCTGCAGCGGTGTGTTGGGGTGGTGGTCGGCGCCGCGGATCACGTGGGTGACGCCCATCTCGAGGTCGTCCACCACCACGGCGAGGTGGTAGAGCGGCTGGCCGTCGCTGCGCTGGATGATCCGGTCGCCGATCTCCGACGCGTCCTGGCCGCTCTTGCCGAAGACCAGGTCCTCCCAGCCGAGCTCGCCGGTCTCCGGCAGCCGCAGGCGAACCACGTGCGGTCCGCAGTCGGCCCCGAGGCCCAGACTTCGACAGCGCCCGTCGTAGGTCCACTTGCGGCCCGCCGCGATGGTCGCCCGCCGGCGCTCTTCGAGCTGCTCCGGCGTGCATGCGCAGCGGTAGGCGTGCCCGGCCGCCAGCATGCGCTCGACCGCCGCGCGGTGTCGCTCGGAGAATTCGCTCTGGCGCAGCGGCCCCTCGTCCCAGTCGATGCCGAGCCACTCGAGTCCCTCGACGAGCGCGCGCTCGGCCTCGGGGGTGGAGCGCTCGCGGTCGGTGTCCTCGATGCGGAGCAGCAGCGCACCGCCGTGGCGGCGGGCGAACGCCCAGTTGTACAGGGCGGTTCTCGCCGATCCCACGTGCAGGAATCCCGTGGGGCTCGGCGCGAATCGGGTGCGGACCTCGGGCACGGCCGATCAGCATACCGGATGCCGCGCGGTTGCCTCCGCGAGCTCGCTTTGCTATCCGAGGGGTCCACCCAAGCTATTGTTTTTACTCACTTTCCATCCCCCAGGGCGAGGCGCGCGACGCGGCGCGGCCCGCGGCGGTGCAAGGCATGAAGATCCCGGTCGATCGGCTGAAGGAAACGCCGGTTTCGTTTGCGTTCGAGGGCGACGCGGACTGGTGGCGCTCGGCGTTCGCGACCGCGTCGGGCCTGCCGGGCGAGCTCCCGGAGCCGATTCGGCTCCACTGTCGCGCCCAGCGGATCGGCGACGACATCCAGCTCGAGGGCGGGGCCGACGGCATCGTCGAGCTCGAATGCGGGCGCTGCCTCGCGCGCTATCGTCACCGGTTCAGCGAGGCGTTTCGGTTCGTCCTGGAGCCGGCGGGGAATCGGGTGCCCGCGGACCCGGAGGGGGCGGCGGCGCTGGCTCGCGACGGTCTGTGTCTGGGCGACGAGTTGGAGACCGGCTGGTATCGGGGCAGCGAGATCCACCTCGGGGCGATCTTCGTCGAACTCGTATCGCTGGCGCTTCCCGTGAAGCCACTGTGTCGAGAGGATTGTCCGGGCCTGTGTCCCCGGTGTGGAGCGAATCTCGCCGTTGCGCGTTGCGACTGCGGGGAAATCAAGTCGGATTCGCCGTTCGCGGTGCTCGCGGGAATCCGAGACGATCTGGCCCGAGGAGGTAAGTGATGGCGGTTCCCAAGCGGCGCACGTCCAAGTCCAAACGCAACAAGCGGCGCGCGCACGACGCGATCGGAACGCCCGCGCGCAGCACCTGTCCGCAGTGTCGGGAGCCGAAGCTGCCCCACCGCGCGTGTCCGAACTGTGGAGCCTATCGGGGCCGCGAAGTCGTCCGGACCGAAGAGGAGTAGGGCGGCCCGTGCTCGCGCTGCTCTTTCCCGGCCAGGGATCCCAGGAAGTCGGAATGGGGCGCGAGGCCTATCGCGCCTCGTCGGCCGCGCGCGAGACCTTCGAAGCCGCCGATGCCGCGCTGGGATTCGCGCTCTCGACGATCTGCTTCGAGGGACCCGGCGAGGAGCTGTTGCGCACCGAGATCCAGCAGCCCGCGATCCTCACCACGAGCGTCGCACTGCTCCGCGCGCTTCGAGAGCGGCGCGCGATCGATCCGAGCTACCTGGCGGGCCACAGCCTCGGCGAATACACGGCGCTCGTGGCGAGCGGCGCGCTCGACTTCGAGGACGCGGTGAGGCTGGTGCACGCGCGGGGCAGATTCATGCAGGAGGCGGTCGCGGAGGGGCGCGGCGCGATGGCGGCGATCCTCGGCCTCGCGCGGAGCGAGGTCGAGCGCGTCTGCGAAGACGTGCGAGGAGGCGACGGCGGCGTGGTCGCTCCCGCGAACTACAACTCGCCCGTGCAGACGGTCATCGCGGGCGACGCGGCGGCCGTCGAGACGGCCTGCGCGCGCGCCCTCGAGCGCGGCGCGAAGCGCGCGATCCCGCTCGCCGTCTCGGCGCCCTTCCACTGCTCGCTGATGGCGCCCGCAGCGGAGAAGCTCGCCACCGAGCTCGGACGCGTTCGCTTCGCGGAGGCCTCGCCGCCGGTCGTGAGCAACGTCGAAGCGGAGCCGAACGGCGATCCGGAGCGGATCGCCGAGCTGCTCGCGAAGCAGGTCACCGCCCCCGTGCGATTCGTGGAAGTGGTCGAGCGGCTGACGGCGTTGGGGGTGACGCACGTGCTCGAGGTGGGCGCCGGTCGGGCGTTGAGCGGCCTGGTGGCGCGGATCGCCCGGGGACTGGAGCGCTGCTCGCTGTCTTCCCCCGACGATTTCGCGCAGGCCGAGCGCTTCGCCCTCGCGGCCGGCGCGCAGCCGGGCTAAACCGTTCATCGCGGAGGTGTGAACATGGATCTCGAAGACCGCGTTTCGACGATCATCGTCGAACAGCTCGGCGTGACGAAGGAAGAGCTCACGCCGAAGGCCAGCTTCATCGACGATCTCGGCGCGGACTCACTCGACATCGTCGAACTCGTGATGGCGATGGAGGAGGAGTTCGACATCGAGATTCCCGACGACGATGCGGAGAAGATCCAGACGATCGGGGACGTGATCACCTACGTGAAGGGAAAGCTCGAGGCCTGACGTCGTGCCCCGGCCCCTCAACGGCAGACGGGTCGTCGTGACGGGGCTCGGTTGCGTGAGCCCGCTCGGCGCCAGCGCGGGCGAAACCTGGGACGCCGCGATCGCGGGCCGCTCCGGCGTCGTCGCGAACCGGCGCTTCGACACCACCGATTTCTCGGTCAAGATCGCCGCGCTGGCGCCGGACGCGCTCGACCTCGCCGACGTGCCCGCCAAAGAGGTGCGGCGCCTCGACCGCTTCGCACAGCTGGCCCTCGTGGCTTCGCGCGAGGCGATCTCGGACGCGGGCCTCGCTCTCGACCGCGCGCAGAGCGAGCGCTGCGGCGTGGCGATCGGTTCGGGAATCGGCGGGCTCGGCACGCTCTCCGACTCGGTCGTCACGCTGAAGGCTTCCGGACCGCGTCGGGTATCGCCGTTCACTATCCCGATGGCGATCTGCAACATGGCGAGCGGTTACGTGGCCATCCAGTACGGCCTGCGCGGGCCGAACCTCTGTCAGGCCGCGGCTTGTGCGTCGGGCGCGCACGGGATCGGCGAGGCCGCTCGCGCCATCGAGCGGGGCGACGCCGACGTCATGCTCGCGGGCGGAGCCGAAGCGCCCATCACAGAGATCGGTGTCGCGGGGTTTGCGAGCATGAAGGCACTCTCGACGCGCAACGACAACCCCGCCGCTGCGAGCCGCCCCTTCGACATCGACCGCGACGGCTTCGTGATCGGAGAGGGCGCCGCGGTCCTGGTGCTCGAAGATCTGCAGCGCGCACGGGCCCGCCGCGCGGACATTCGGGCCGAGGTGCTCGGCTACGGAATGACGGCCGACGCGGCTTCGGTCGCGCAGCCGACCGAGGGCGGCGAGGGCGCCCAGCGCTGCATGAGCCTCGCGATCGCCGACGCGGGCCTGGATCCGGGCGACGTCGATCACCTGAACGCCCACGCGACGAGCACGCCGCAGGGCGATCCGTCGGAGGCGCGCGCGATACGGGCCGTGTTCGGCGCGCACGCGCAACGGCTCTCGGTGTCGGCCACCAAGTCGATGACCGGGCACCTGCTGGGCGCGGGCGGTGCGATCGAGGCGCTCTTCTGCGTGCGGGCGCTGCAGATGGGGATTCTGCCGCCGACCATCAACCTGGACCGACCGGATCCCGAATGCGAGCTGGACCACGTGGCCAACAAGGCGCGCGAGACGCGCATCCGAGTTGCGCTTTCGAACTCGTTCGGCTTCGGCGGGACCAACGCGACGCTGATCTTCGGGCGGGCGGGGTGACGCGGACGGGTCGGGCTCCTGGATGGCGCCGGAGCGGCTCGCCCGCCGTGCGGGCGAAAACCCTCGAAGATTGGCAAACTGGCGGTTCCCGCGGCGCCGCTCGCCGCCTTCGGATCAGCGCAGGCGCGGCGGCCGAGATCGCGGGTGCAGATGGCGTAGTCCGAAGCGGGAGAGGAAAGCGATGAGTGTGACGATCGCGATGGCGAGCGACCACCGCGGCGCCAGCCTGAAGGTGGAGTTGAGCAAGCGACTCGCAGCCAGCGGCTACGCGGTCCGGGATTTCGGGACCCACGGCGCGGACGCCGTCGACTACCCGGTCTTCGCGGCGCCCGCGGCGCGCGCTGTCTCGAAGGGAGCCGTCGAGCGCGGGATCGTGATCTGCGGCAGCGGCCTGGGCGTGATGTACACCGCGAATCGATTTCCCCGCGTGCGCGCCGCGCTGGTCCACGACGTGGACAGCGCGAAGCTCGCGCGCCGACACAATGACGCCAACGTTCTGGCGCTCTCGGCGGATGCGCTCGATCCGGCCCGGGCCTGGACGATCGTGGAAGCGTGGCTCGCGGAGCCCTTCGAAGGCGGCCGCCACGCGAGGAGGATTGCGTTGATCGATGCACTGACGGACCCGAAGACCGGAGACGACTTCACCAACCCGGCTTCGCCGGGAATGACCCAGACCCTCGCCGAGGCGGACCCGGAGATCGCGAAGTTCATCGAGCTCGAAGCCCGCCGGCAGGCGCTGTCGCTGGAGCTCATCGCCTCGGAGAACTTCGTCTCGGAGCCCGTCCTCGAGGCAGCGGGTTCGGTGCTCACGAACAAGTACGCCGAGGGCTACCCGGGCCGTCGCTACTACGGCGGCTGCGAGCAGGTCGACGAGGTCGAGAGCCTCGCGATTGCGCGCGCCAAGCAGCTCTTCGGCGCAGATCATGCCAACGTGCAACCCCATTCGGGCTCCCAGGCCAACGAGTGCGTCTACCGCGCGGTGATCGAGGTCGGAGACACCGTGCTCGCGATGAATCTCGACCACGGCGGCCACCTCACCCACGGCAGCCCGGTCAACTTCTCGGGCAAGCTCTACAACATCGTCCCCTACGGCGTTCGCAAGGAAGACGAGCGCATCGACTACGACGAAGTGCGCCGACTCGCGAAGCAGCACCGACCCAAGCTCATCCAGTGTGGGGCGACTGCGTACTCGCGCGCGATCGACTTTGCGGCGTTTCGATCGATCGCGGACGAGGTCGGCGCGGTCCTGTTCGCGGACATCGCGCACATCGCGGGCCTCGTCGCGACCGGTCTGCATCCGAGCCCCGCCGGCCATGCGCAGATCTTCACGACGACCACCCACAAGACCCTCCGCGGGCCGAGGGGCGGGTTGATCCTCTGCGACGCCGAGTACGCGAAGAAGGTCGACAGCGCGGTCTTCCCGGGCGGCCAGGGCGGCCCGCTGATGCACGTGATCGCCGCCAAGGCGGTCGCGTTTCGCGAGGCGCTGCAGCCGTGGTTCAAGCGCTACTGCGAGCAGGTCGTCGCGAACGCGAAGGCCCTCGCGGGCGCAATCGCCGAGCGCGGCTTCAAGATCGTCGCGGGCGGCACGGACAACCACCTCTTCCTGCTGTCCCTGGTCGGGCGGGACACCACCGGCAAGGCGGCGCAGATCGCGCTCGAACGGGCCGGCGTCACCGCCAACAAGAACATGGTTCCCTTCGATCCGCGCAAGCCGATGGTGACCTCGGGCGTCCGCATCGGGACCCCCGCGGTGACCACCCGCGGCATGCGCGAGTCCGAGATGGAGGAGATCGGCGACCTGATCGTTCGAGCCCTGGAGCGGCCCGGCGACGTCGAGACGCTCGACGCGCTGCGCCTCGAAGTCGAGGCGCTGTGTCGGCGATTTCCCTTGTATCCGGGTCGTTGGAACGACTCCGCTTGAGCCGTGCGCTGCCCCTATTGTTTCGACTCGGCAAACCGCGTGATCGACTCGCGCCTGGGTCGAGACGGTAACGAGATCCGCCGCCGCCGCGAGTGCCTGGAGTGCGAGCGCAGGTTCACGACGCGGGAGCGCGTCGAGGAGGTCTTCCCCAAGGTCGTCAAGCGAGACGAGCGACGCGAGGATTTCCAGCGCCACAAGCTGTTGACGGCCGTGCAGAAGGCCTGTGAGAAACGGCCGGTCAGCGCCGCCGCGCTCGACCAGCTCGTCGATCGCGTGGAGCGACACGTCCAGGAGCTCGGCGACAAGGAGGTGACGAGCGCCACGATCGGTCAACGGATGATGGAAGAGCTCGTCTGCCTGGACCACCTCGCCGCGGCGCGCTTCGCGTCCGTGTTCCTCGATTTCCAGGGCGCAGACGACTACCGCCGCTTCTTCGAAACGATCGAGCGTTCGCGATGACACCGGAGGCGGCGATGAAGATCGCCCTGCGCGCCGCGCGGCGCGTCGCGGGGTGCACCTACCCGAATCCGCCGGTCGGCGCCGCGGTGTTTCGCGGCGATCGGCTGTTGGGCCGCGGAGCGACCCGTCCGGTCGGTGGAGCGCACGCGGAGGTCGTCGCCCTCGAGCGCGCGAAGCGCCGCTACGGCGCCGACGGCCTGCGCGGTGCGTCGATCGCGGTCACGCTCGAGCCCTGCTGCCGAGTCGGGCGCACGGGTCCGTGCACGGAAGCGATCCTCGCGGCGGGAATCCGCCGCGTCTTCGTCGGACAGCGAGATCCCCATCGCGACGGCTCCGGCGCGGGCGTGCGCCGCTTGCGGCGCTCGGGAGCGGAGGTCCGGGTCGGCGTGCTCGAGCAAGCGTGCCGCGAACAACACCGCGGCTTCACGAGCGTGTGCGCGCTCGGCAGGCCCTTCGTGATGCTCAAGCTGGCGAGCTCGCTCGACGGGCGAATCGCCACACACAGCGGCGAGTCGCGCTGGATCACCGGCCCCGAGGCGCGGGCGAAGGCGCACCTGCTGCGGTCCCGGGTCGACGCGATCGTCGTCGGGTCGGGGACGGCGCTCGCCGACGATCCGCAGCTCACCGCGCGCCGTGGCGGGCGCGTCGTACACCGGCCCGTGCGCGTGCTGGTCGATTCCAGGCTGCGCGTGCCGCCGACCGCGAAGCTCTATCGCGAAGGCGCCGATCGGACCTGGGTGTTGTGCGGTTCGGCCGCCGGGGCGCGCCGCCGCAGGATTCTCGAGGAGCTCGGAGTGCGGCTGCTCGAGGCGCCCACGCGCGACGGCAAGCTGGACCTCGGGCGCGCGGCCGCGAGGCTCGCGCGAGAGGGTCTCACCGAGGTGCTCGTGGAGGGCGGCGGACTCCTCGCGGCGGCGCTGCTGCGGGCTCGGTTGGTCGACGAGCTCCACTGGTTCGTGGCGCCCCGCCTGCTGGGTGGCGACGGGCGGTCTTCGATCGGAGACTTGCGCCTGGGGTCGCTCGGGCAGTCGCCGCTGCTCGACGCGCGGATGGGTCGCGCGGGCCGCGACCTGTACATTCGCGGTCGCGTCGCCTACCCGACGCGTCGCGGCGCGCGGGCCGTGCGTGGAGGGGCGGGCCGATGAGAGACTACGGAAATTCCGACGACGCCAGCGGCCTGTGCTTCGCGGTGGTGGTCTCGCGCTTCAACCGGCCGATCTCCGAGAAGCTGCTCGAAGCCTGCTCGGCGGAGCTCGCGGGAAGCGGGGTGCGACCCGACGACATCGACGTCGCCTGGGTGCCCGGGGCGTTCGAAATTCCGCTCGCCGCCCGGGCGCTCGCGTCGAGCGGTCGCTACGACGCGCTCGTGGCGCTCGGTTCGGTGATTCGCGGCGAGACGCCGCACTTCGACTACGTGTGCCGGGGAGTCACCGACGGGCTGCGCGAAGTCATGCGCGACACCTCGGTGCCGGTCGGGTTCGGGGTGCTGACCACCGACGACGCGCCGCAGGCCGTCGCGAGGGCGGGCGGTGCACACGGCAACAAGGGCCGGGAGGCCGCGAAGGCCGCCATCGAGATGGCGCGCCTGATGCCCCTTCTCGCGAAGCCACCGGGGAGCGCCCGGTGAGTCGATCGGGACGCGCCCCGCGGCAGCGCTCGCGCCAGGCCGCGTTGCAGACGCTCTACGCGCGCGATTTCGCCGAGCCGCGGCAGGCCGAGGGAGCGCCGGGAATCGAGGATCTCTTCGAGCGGGTGGCGCAGAATTTCGATCTGCCCGCGGGCGCGCGCGACTTCGCGCTGGAACTCGTCCGCGGCGCGACCTCCGAGCTCGCGGAGATCGACGCGTTGCTCGCGGCCAACGCGACCAACTGGAAGCTCTCCCGCATGGCCGCGGTCGACCGCAACGTGCTGAGGCTCGGCGTCTACGAGCTGATCCGCACCGACACACCGGTGTCCGTGATTCTCGACGAAGCCATCCAGCTCGCGAAGCGCTTTGGCGCCGAAGCCTCGCCGAGCTTCGTGAACGGCGTGCTCGATGCGGTTGCGAAGCAGGTCGGGAGGAGCGCGGACCCCCCGGCGGCCGGCGGCCGGGAACCGGAACGCGGGGTCGGTTGATGGCTTCGCTCGTCGTCGAAATCGAGGAACAGCCGCTCGAGCAGGTCGCCGCCGAGCTGGTCGTCGTCGGCTTCGCGCCCGACGATCGGCCGCTGCGCGGCGCCGCGAGCCGCGCCGACTGGCGCTTTTGCGGCGAGCTCTGGAGGCTCCTCGATTCGGGCCGGCTGAGCGCAATGCGCGGGCAGGCCGCTCTGCTCACGGCCGCGGGGTCGCTGCGATCCCCGCTGCTGATGGCCGTCGGCCTCGGACCGCGCGACGAGCTCGCGGTCGCGACCTGGCTCGAGCTGGGCCGCGACGTCGCGCTGCGCGCACTCGATCTCGGGGTGCGCCGCGCCGTCCTCGGCCTGGCGTCGGACGCCGCACAGCTCGGGGCGGAGGGCACACACGCGCTGTTCGGCGGTGTGCTGGCCGGCGTCGCCGAGCGCGGCGCCGACCTGCAGCTCGCGCTCGCGGGCGAGGGAGCCGCGGCGCGGATCGCCGAGCTGCGGTCGCTCGACTGCGCCGGGTTGCCGGCCGGGGTGCGGCTGCGACTGCCCGAGGTGCCGAAGAAGGTCCGACGGGTTCCCGCGACCACAGCGGGGGATTTTCCCTACGAGCACAGTCATAGGTTTAAGTAAGCAAGCGACTCGCCGATCTTCTAGGCGGTGAGCCGCAGTGTGGGGAGCCGTGTGTCTCGCGGTGCCGCAATCGGGTCGAACCGGGGGGCACGCGAGCGTCGGACTCCCTCGCCGCGGCTTCTCGTCGATCGCGCGCGTGGCCGTGGAGTCGCCGGATGAGCTTGGTCGGAAGCCTCGAGGACCTGGGTCTCGGGGATATCCTGCAGATCGTCAGTCTGTCGCGGAAGTCGGGCCTGCTGCTGATCCGCTCCGAAGAGGGCGAGGGTCGGATCGTCTTCTGCGACGGTCTGGTCCGGGCCGCCTACGTGAAAGGTGAGCCCGAGGATCTTCGCTCGCTGCTCGTCGAGGAGGGCTTCGTCGGTGCGGACGAGTTCGATCGCGCGGCGGAGCTCGCGAGCGCGCACGGCGTGCCCGTGGTGGAAACCCTCTGCGAGTCCACGAATCTCACCCGCGAGAGCCTCGATTCGCTGCGGCGAGAGCGGGTGGAGCGCGCGGTGTTCCGCGTCTTCTCCTGGGCGTCCGGTGAGTTCAGCTTCGAGGTGCGCGACCAGATCGACCCGCGCGATCTCGAGATCTTCATCCCGACCGGCATCAACGCCCAGTACCTGACCATGGAGGCCACGCGGCTCGGCGACGAGGGGGGTCGCGCCGAAGCGGGCGAGGAGGTGGGCGCGGTCGCCGACGCCAGCGCGGGATCGGAGGCGGACGCGGGGCCGATCTTCTTCAGCGGCGAAGCGGAATCCGGCGCTGCTCCGGACGCGAGCCCGCCGCCCGCTGCGCTCGCTGCCGCGGAGCCGAGCGCTGCCGCGGAGCCGGGCGACGCTGAGGAACCGAGGGAAGTCGCGGAACCGATCGGCGCCGGCGCGTCCGAAATCCTCCCGCCCACGCTCGATATCGCGGCCGACGCGGACTCGCCCGAGAGCGCGCTGGCGTGCGCGGCGACCCTCCGGGAGGCGCCCGACCTGGAGGCGGCGCCGCCCGCCGTCGCGGTGGCCCCGGCGCTCGCGCAGGGTCCGGTTGCCCCGGCAGCCGAGGCGGGCGCGGCGAGCGCTGGGGAGCAGCGGCGCCCGCGCGAGCGCGGCGCGGCCCGGCCGGGCGTCGCGGTCGCGAGTCTGGTCTCGATCGATCCGAACCTCAGCAGCCTCGAATGGCAGAAGCTGCACCTCGCCCCGGAGTTTCCGCGCGTGCACATCTTCCAGAACGGCGAGAACGGAATCGCGCGGATCCGCCAGTACCTGCGCCGGGGCGAGATCCCGATCGTGCTGGTGTCGATCGATCTCGCGAGCGAGCGGGTGTCGGGCGTCGACAGCCTCTCCGAGTTCATCCGGCGCCTCAAGCTGCTCGCGCCCTCGATGCCCGTGCTGGTCGTGCGCTACGAGGAAGCGCGATCGGAAGAGTGCACCGACGCCGCCGACGCGCTGCTCACCGGACCCGACCCCGCCGCGCTCGTCAACCGCAAGTCCTGGCCGAAGCTCGCGGAAGAGGCGGAGCGCTTTCGAAGCGAGATCTGCACGTGGCTCGCGCGGCCCGGGCAGCGCGCGGGGGGCTCGAATCCAGACGAGACTTCGGTTGCGGCCGGCGCGGAGGGCGCGGAGAACCTCCGCGACCTGCGGGCCGTGAGCGAGCGCATTCGCGACCCCGCCAACCACGGCGAGGTGCTGAAGCTGGCGCTGAAGTTCGCCGCGGAGCGCTTCTCGCGCGTCGCGATGTTCATGGTGCGAGACGAAATCGCGATCGGCGTCGCCCAGATCGGCTTGCCCCGTGGGGGAGGACCCGACGACGACCAGTTCCGCGAGGTCGAGCTACGCGCGGCCGAGGTCGAGTGGTTCGGGCGCGTGCTGCAGAGCCGCAGTTCGATCTGCTCGCCCCCGATCGGCGATGGCGACCGGGCGCTCGCGCTGCGGATCGGCAGTCGGGAGCCGGATCAGGCCTACGTCGCGCCGATCCTCAGCGGTGGGCGCGTGGTGGCGCTGCTGTACGCGGACAATCTGCCGGGCTCGGAGCCCATCGGGGACAGCTCGGTGGTCGAGATCGCGCTCCACGAGGCCGGGCTGGCGCTCGAGCGCGCGCTCCTGAAGCGCGCGCTCATGCAGATCGGCGACCCCTCGGCGGCCTGAATCGGCGCCTCCGCGAGGCCGCGGATCGCGCGGATCCGATGCGCGGGAAATCGCCCGAAGTGTCGGGACTGCCTCAAGAAAGGCCTCGAACGTCCGATACAGAGACCGGCCGAATTGGCGGCGAACTGCTCCGGAGGGGCCCGTGAAGCGAATTCTGATCGTGGAAGATTCGCCCACGATGCGGGCGCTGCTCAACTCCGCACTCGAGGACCTGGAGATTCCCGTGAAGATCACGGAGGCGTCCAGCGGCTTCGACGCGCTGCGCTGCCTGCCGCGCGAGCCCTTCGACCTGATCGTCACCGACATCAACATGCCCGACATCAACGGGCTGGAGCTGGTGTCCTTCGCGAAGAGCAACCACGCCTACCGATCGATTCCCCTGATCATCGTCTCGACCGAAGGCGCGGACCGAGATCGCGAGAGGGGCCTCGAGCTCGGCGCCGACGCGTATCTCGTCAAGCCCTTCGAGCCCGAGAATCTGCGGGAAATCGTGGTGGATCTGCTCTCCCGCGGCGCGTCGAGCGGGTAGCCGCGCCGTGGCCACTCGCGGCGGTCGATCGCGTTCGGGACGCAAGGCGGACCAGGAATTCGTATCCGAGGCCGAGGAGATCCTCGAGCGCATGCGCGAGGATTACGTCGACCTCGACGACCAGCGGGCTTCCGGCGGCGAGGTCGACCCCGACCTGATCAACCGACTGTTTCGCTCCGCGCACTCGCTGAAGGCGCTGGCCGGGATGTTCGGGCTCGAGTCGATCCAGGACCTCGCGCACCACCTCGAGGACGTCCTCGATGGTCTGCGGCTCGGCAAGGTGTCGATGAGCTCACCTTCCGTCACGCTGATCGACGAGGCGATCCACACCTTCGCGAGCCTCCTCGAATCCGTGGGCGACGAGGAGGCGCTCGCCGCGTTCGACGAGCCGGTCGAGGATCTCGCAAATCGCATCAAGGCCTCGTCCAAGGAGTCCGCCGCCGGCGGAGAGCTGCGGTCCCTCGACATCGACAAGGCGCTGCTGCGGGCGCTGACGGAGTACGAGGAGCACCGACTTCGCGAGAACATCCAGCGCGGACGGCACATCATGCTGGTCGGCTCGACGTTCGAGATCATGTCCTTCGACGAGGGGCTCTCCGAGCTCTCGGACGCGATTCGCGCGATGGGCGAGGTGCTCTCGACGTTGCCCGCGCCCGGGGAGACCGCGGATTCGCAGATCCGCTTTTCGCTGCTCGTCGCCTCCGATCTCAGCGCCGACGAGCTCCGCGGAGCGCTCGACTTTCCGGACGCGGACGTGCAATCGGTGCTCGCGGGCGCTCCGGCCGTCGAGGTGGTCTCGAAGCCCCCCGAGAGCGAGCCCACCGCGCCCGCCCCGGAGCTGGATTCCCTGCGCTCGATCAGCGAAACGGTGCGGGTCGACATTCGCAAGCTCGACGAGCTCATGAATCTGCTCGGCGAGCTGGTGGTTCAGCGCGCCTCGATCGGCGAGATCGCCGCGCAGCTGCTCGCCCA
>JBFGGA010000073.1:0-15633 GCA_041579295.1 Myxococcota bacterium
AACCCACATGGCGACTTTCTCGATGTTCCGGCGCTGTGCGAGTTCGCCCATCGCGAGGGCATCCGAGTCGTCCTGGATGCGACCGTCGGCACTCCGTTCCTCTGCAAACCGCTGCAGCGTAGGAATCCAAAGGAGAGACCCGATTTCGTCATCCATAGCTACACCAAAGATCTGACCGGGACGGGATCTGCAATCGCGGGTGTCGCCATCGGGCGCAACGAAGAAATGTTCATCCCCAAAGGATCCAGCGCCAACGGGATATCCTGGGAAGACACGATGTTCTGGAACGTGTATTACGTCAAAGGCGCATTTCTCAATGCCGATGCCGCCTTCGAGGTGATCCAAGGCATCCGCACCCTGGAAATGCGGATGTTGCCCAAATGCATCAACACTCTCATACTCGCACGGTTTCTCGCTGCACATCCGCGCATAGAAGTCCGCTCCAGTGCGCTCGCCGAAGATCGCAATTCCGACCTGCGCGAAGCATTGTCTTTTCTCCAGCTTCCCGCACCTCTCATGACGATTCGATTCTTGAATGTCGATCGCGATGCGTTCCAGCGTTTCTTCGACTGTTTGGCGCCCACTTTCGGACACATGATCAGCCTGGGTCAATCCAACACGATTGTCAGTTGTCCGGCGTTGACCACGCATTCGGAGATGGATGAGGACGCCTTGCGTCAGGCGGATATCGATCCGACCACCATCCGGATCGCCGTCGGCGACGAGGATTCGCGGGATTTGATCATTCATTTCATCGAAGCTTCGCGGCTCACGCTCGACCCCGTGCATCCCGGGTTCGCCGATGGCTTCATGGCCGTCGAAGAAATCAATGCACTGATCGAAGAGACGTCAATGGGTGTGCAGCGCAAGTACGTAAAGAGCAAGCTGATACCCGCCGGCGTTCAATAACCGCAAGCCCGACCGCCGCCTCGACGCGTCGAACCACTCTCGACACCTCGGATTCGAAAGCGTGCGTTGATCCTGTCTTCGACATCCGCTCAGCGGGCGCTGCAGCGCGTCCATCGAGACGTCGCAGAAGGTGCCCTGAATCGCGGTGGGGTAGCCCGCTGCATACCGCTCGAGCTGGAGCAGAACGCTCTCGGCGGTGGTGCCGGCAAGCAGTGCCCCGTGGCTCGGATCCCCGAGTTCTCGTTGGGCCCGGATATTGGGCTATATAACCCCCAATTCCTGAGTTACCTGAATCACGCACGCGGGGGCGTCGGTCGCTGGTTTGGGGCCACGCGGGCGGCTCGCCAGGCTGTAACATCCGCCCGCGGCGAGGCGTGCCGCGCGAGGAGAAGTCATGCGGCTCGACGCGCGAATCGCGATCGTGACCGGGGGCGCATCGGGCATCGGCCTGGCGAGCGCCCGGCGCATGCTCGAGGAGGGCGCGACGGTCGTCGTCTGCGACATCGACGAGCAGGCGGGAGCGCGCGCCGTGGAGCAGCTCGGGGCCGGCGGCCTCGCGCGCGCGTCGTTCATGCACGGCGACGCGTCGCGCAGCGAGGATGTGCGGCGCGTCGTCGACGCAGCGCTTGCGGCGCACGGTCGCATCGACGTCCTCTTCAACAACGCGGGCTACTTCGAGGCCGGCGAGGTGCACGACGTCTCCGAAGAGCAGTGGGAGCGCACGATGGCCGTCAACCTGCGCTCTGTGTTTCTGTTCAGCAAGTACGTCGTTCCACACATGCTCGAGTGCGGCAGCGGCTCGATCATCCACAACGCGTCGGTCGCGGCCATCGTGGGCGACCACAACTCGGCCGCCTACTGCGCTTCGAAGGGCGGCATCGGCCAGCTGACCCGCGCGATGGCGCTCGACTACGCGAAGCGCGGCATCCGCGTCAACGCGATCTGCTGCGGCGAGATCGAGACGCCGCTGTTCGTGCGCGAGGCCGCGCACTACGGCATTCCGACCGAGGAATTCGGCCGGATGGTCGGCGAGCAGCACCCGATCGGCCGCATCGGCCAGCCCGAAGAGGCGGCCGCGGTGGTCGCCTTTCTGGCCAGCGACGACGCGCGCTTCGTCACCGGCGCGTTGATCCCCGTCGACGGCGGCTACTCGGCAGGCTGATGCGGGTACTCCGCGGGTTGAAGTCGGGCTGCGTCGGCTGATCCGACGCCGAGGGCGCCGTGCGGAGGCCGGCTCAAGCCGCGCCCCAAGGCGGCCGATTGCCCGCCAAAGCGTCCGCGGCCCATCTCACCCGATCGGCGGACCTCGCCGCTCGATCACGGAGCCTCGCAGCCGATGGAACTCGTCCAGAAATTCCTGTTCATCGCGGAAGTCTCGTACGTCCTGGTCGGCCTCGATCTGCTGCGGCGCGCGAAGACGACCCGGGGGCTGCCGGAGTTCTTTCTGGGCCTCGCGTTCGTCTGCAACGGCCTTTCGTATTTCTTCACCGATTTTCCGATCGTGACGGAGAACGACGCGATCATGGACGAGTTCAGCTACGCCGGCCGCATCCTCGCGGGCCTCTGCTCGATGACGGTCGCCATCTTTGCCTGGCGCGTCTTTCGCCCGGAGGTGCGCATCGCGCGCTGGGGCATCTGGGCGATCGGCGCGCTGCTCGTCACGGGCGCGCTGGTCTCGGCGATCGAGGGCGACTGGGTGGGCGCCTACCCGCTGACCTACCGGGGCTTCTGGTTCGAATGGGTCGGCGGCGTCGCGCCGTTCGTCTGGCTCGCGGCCGAATCCCTTCGAAGCTACTCGCAGATGCGTCTGCGCGTGCGCATCGGGCTCGCGGACCCGCTCGTCACCAATCGCTTTCTGCTGATCGGCCTCTACGGATTGCTCGCGACCATCACCTATCCGACCTTCCTCTGGATGTACATCGAGTACGAGCGTCACGGCACCTGGTCGGACTCGATCGGCACGTTCGCCGGAATCGTCGAGCTCATCTCTCTTGCCGCGCTCTGGACATCTCTATCGGCGCCCGCGTTCTATCGACGCTGGATCGGCGAGGCGAAATCGAGCAGCTGAAGGCTTCACGCAGGCGACAAGGCCCGCGAATCCGCTCTCGGCCGTGGTCAGCCGTGGTGTCGCCAGCCTGACAATCTCGGGCGCTTGTGCTACCCGCTCGCTTCGAACCGGAGGTGGGAAGCGCAGCCGCGCGCGTTCGCGATTCCCACTTCCAGAAACGCTCGACGCACTGCCGAACACCGGAACCCCCCGTGCCCAAGCACCGCCTCGACCCGCTCATGAACCCGCGCTCGGTCGCGTACGTGGGCGCGTCCGAGACGCCCGGATCGCCCGGCTACCGGTTGATCGAGATCGCCCGATCCTGCGGCTACGGGGGCGCCATCTATCCCGTCAACCCCAAGTACGAGAGTGTCCAGGGCATTGCCTGCTACGCGTCGCTTGCCGAGCTTCCCGAGGCGCCCGACCTCGCGGTCCTGAGCGTATCGAGCGTGCGCCTCGAGGCGCAGCTCGAGGCCGCGATCGAAGCCGGCGCGCGCGCCGCGGTGATCTTCGACACCTGCTACCTGCCGGACGATCCGGAGCGCAGGCTGCTCGCGCGCCTGCGCGCGCTCGCCCGCGAGGCCGACGTCGCGGTCTGCGGCGGGAACGGGATGGGCATCGCCAACGGCGTGGCGGGCTTCCACTCCACCTTCGCGAAGGTAAAGCCGAATCTGCGCGCGGATGGCAACGCCACCTACATCACGCACTCGGGCTCCACCTTCGGGGAGGTCGGTCTCTACAACCCGCGTGTCGCGTTCAACGTGGTCATCAGCGCGGGCCAGGAGATCGGCGTGACGATGGACGAGTACATGGACTACGCGCTCGAGGTCAACGACACGAAGCTCCTCTGCCTGTTCCTCGAAATGGTGCGCGAGCCGGAGGCCTTCCTGGCCGCGCTCGACAAGGCCGCGAAAAGAGAGGTGCCCGTGATCGCCTGCAAGGTCGGGCGATCCGCCAAGGCGGCGGCATTCGCGCGCACGCATTCGGGCGCGCTCGTCGGAAACGACGCCGCCTACCAGGCGGTCTTCGACCACTACGGCGTCACGCGCGTGCACTCGCTCGACGAGCTCATCAACACCGTGACCCTGTTCTCGTCGCAGCGCCCACCCGGGCCGGGCGGCCTTTCGCTGGTGATCGATTCCGGCGGCGAGCGCGAGCTCGTGGTCGACGTCGCGGAAGACCTGGGCGTGCGCTTCGCCGAGATTGACGACGACACGGTGAAGAAGCTCGAGGAGCGCCTGTTCCACGCGCTCGACCCCGTCAATCCGCTCGATGCCTGGGGTGACGGCTCGGGAGACTGGGAGGAGGATCTCACACACTTCCTCGTGTCGCTTGCGGAGGATCCCGATACCTCGATCACCGCGATGTCCGGTGAGCTGTCGTTCAACGACGGCATCGAGAGCGAGTACGGCAAGCCCGTCGCCAACGCGATCGAGCGCACCGACAAGCCGGTGATCGTGCTCGCCAACATCGCCACGGCGCCCTACGAGGGCATGGCGCGCGAGCTCACGGCCAGGGGCGTACCCTTTCTGGACGGCACGCTCAACGGCCTGAAGGCGATCCGCCACGCGTTCGATCGCCGCGACCGCCTTGCGCTGCCGCCCGCGCAGCCGGCGCCGCAGTGCGATCCCGACGCGGTCGCGCGCTGGCGCGCGCGCCTAGCCGGGACTTGCGCGCTCGACGAGGCCGAGGGCTACGAGCTGCTGCGCGACGTTGGGGTGCCGGCGCCCGAGCATCGGATCGTCGAGGACGAGGCGGCCGCGCTCGCGGGCGCCGAGGCGCTCGGCTACCCGGTCGTGCTGAAGACCGCGATGCCCGGCATCGCCCACAAGTCCGACGTCGGCGGTGTCGCGCTCGACGTTCGCGACGCCAAGACATTAGGTGACGCGTACCGCGACCTCGCCTCGCGCCTCGGCCCGCGCGCGCTGGTCGCGCCGATGTTGAAGGCTGACGGCGTCGAGCTGGTGATGGGCATGGTCGACGACCCGAGCTTCGGCCCGATCGTGATGCTCGGCGCGGGCGGCGTGTTCGTCGAGGTGATGAAGGACGTGCGCGCGCTGCTGCCGCCCTTCGGTCCCGACGTGGCGCGGCGCGAGATCGACGCGCTGAAGATCCGGCCGCTGCTCGACGGTGCGCGCGGCCGCCCCGCCGTCGATCTCGACGCGCTCGCCGAAACGCTGAGCCGCTTTTCGGCGCTGGCCTGCGCGCTGCGTGGCAGCGCGAAGGAGATCGACGTCAACCCGTTGATGGCGGGCCCGCGCGGTTGCATCGCGGCGGACGCGCTGATCGTCGGCGGGTGACGCCGCCGTGCGCGATGCGGACTTTCCATCCACCAGGACGACTGCGGAGGAATCCATGGCTTACGAGATGATCAGCTTCGAGAAGGACGGCCCGATCGGCGTGCTGACGCTGAACTCCCCGAAGAAGCTCAACGCGATCAACGCCACGCTGATCCGCGAGGTGAACGCCGCGCTCGACGCCGCCGAGCGCGACGACGACGTGCGCGTTGTGCTGCTCACCGGCGCGGGCCGCGCGTTCTGCGTCGGCTACGACATCTCCGCGCTGCCGGAGGGAGACCAGGACCTCGGCGCGCTGCAGCGGGAGCTCGCCTCCGATCTGGACTTCATCATGCGCTTCTGGCGCTTCCCCAAGCCGACCGTCGCGGCCGTGCACGGCTACGCGCTGGCCGCGGGCTGCGAGCTGGCCGTCGCCTGCGACATCACCGTGGCCGACGAGAAGACCTTCTTCGGCGAGCCCGAGCTGCGCTTCGGCGCGGGCATCGTCGCGATGATCCTGCCCTGGATCACGGGCCCGAAGCAGGCGAAGGAATTGATCCTGACCGGCAACGACCGCATCAGCGCCAAGCGCGCGCTCGAGATCAACCTGATCAACCAGGTGGCGCCGGAGGGCGAGCATCTGAAGGTCGCGAAGCGGCTCGCGCTGCAGATGGCGGCGATCGACCCGCTGCCGATGCGCCTGCAGAAGCTCGCGATCAACCGCACCTACGAGATCATGGGGCTCAACGAGGCGCTCAAGACGGCGAGCGATCTCGACGTGCTGATCGAGGGGATCGAGACGCCCGACAGCAAGACCTTCGCCGAGATCTCGCGCAAGGAAGGCCTCAAGGCCGCGCTCGAGTGGCGCGACTCGAGATTCGCGACGGGCGACGAGAATTGACCGGTTCGGAAGACACCCGACGCCGAGCCGGCGAGCCGAGCCGCTCGCGGCGGTCCTTTCTGGAGCGAGCGCTCCCCGAGCGAAGCCGATCGCTTCGAGACCGCGCGGGTTGACGGGGCCGCGGCGTGAATCGATTTCGCAGCGAGCTGGCGCAGCGCCAGAGCGATCCCGCCGGTCGGCGCTGGCTCTTCGTTCCCTACGATCAGCTCACAGACGCCGCGGGCCCGCTGTCGCGCGAAGATCCGGCAGAGCTCGGGATCGTGCTCGTCGAGAATCGCTGGAAGGCTCGTCGCCGCCCGTACCACCGCCAGAAGCTCGCGCTCGTCATCGCAAACCTGCGTCACTTCGCGCTCGAACAGGCGGAGCGCGGCGTCGCGGTGCGGCACGTGGTCGGTGACGCGCCCTACGCGCGTCTGCTCGAGCCGGTCGCCACCGAGCTCGGCCCGCTGCGGGTCATGCGCCCGGCCGAGTGGGAGCTGCGCGCCGATCTCGGCCCGCTGGTCGCCAAGAAGCGCATCGAGGTCATTGCCCACGAGGGGTGGCTCACGACCCGCGAGCAGTTCGAAGCGGCGTTCGAGGGCGGGCGGCGCTGGCGCATGGACGCCTTCTACCGCCACGTCCGAAAGGAGACGGGCGTGCTGATGCGCGACGGAAAGCCCGTCGGGGGCAAGCTCAGCTTCGACACCGAGAACCGCAAGCCCTGGCGGGGGGAGCCGCGCGCGCCGAGGCCCCCGCGCCATCCGGTCGACGCGATCAAGCGGGAAGTCCTGGATCTCGTGGAGTCCGAATTCTCCGCGCACCCGGGCCGGCTCGAGGCCGAAACGCTGGCCGCGACCGCGCGGGATGCGAAGCGGGCCTGGCGTTGGGCGCGGCGCCACTGCCTCGTCCACTTCGGCCCCTACGAAGACGCCATGTCGCGGCGCTCGCGGACGCTCTTCCACACGCAGATCTCGGCGCTCCTGAACCTTCACCGACTGCTGCCCGCGCGCGCGGTCGCGGACGTCGCGGCGATGCGCCTGCCGATCGCGAGCCAGGAGGGCTTCATCCGGCAGATCCTCGGTTGGCGCGAGTTCGTGTTCCACGTGCACGATGCGACGGACGGCTTCCGCCGGCTGCCGGACGGCTCCCAACCGCCGTGCGCGGCGACACCCGGCGACGGCGGCTACCGGCGCTGGTCCGGCAAGCGCTGGCGCGCGGGGCGCGCTCCCGCGCGCATCGGAGGCGGCGCGCTTCCCTCTGCGCTCGGCGCGCACGCGCCGCTTCCGCCGGCCTTCTGGGGCGTCCGCTCGGGCCTCGCGTGCCTCGACGAGGTCGTCTCGGATGTCTGGGAGACCGGCTACGGCCACCACATCACGCGGCTGATGGTGCTCTCGAATCTCGCGACGACGCTCGGGGTCTCGCCGCGCGAGCTCGCGGATTGGTTCTGGGTCGCCTACACCGACGCCTACGATTGGGTGGTCGAACCGAACGTGCTCGGCATGGGGACGTTCGGGCTGGGCGACCTGTTCACCACCAAGCCGTACGTCTCGGGCGCGGCCTACATCGACAAGATGTCCGACTACTGCGATGCCTGCGCGTTCTCGCCCAAGCGCGATTGCCCGATCACCTCGCTGTACTGGTCGTTCCTCGATCGAAACGAACCGGCTCTGCGCGCCAATCCGAGGCTCGCGATGCCGCTGCGCTCGCTCGCCCGGCGCTCGGAGCTTCGCCGCGAGCACGACGGCCGCGTGTACGAGTGGGTCCGCCGCTGCCTCGACACGGGCGAAGCCCTGCAGCCGGGCGCGCGGCCGCCCGAGCCCGGCGGGGCGAACCCCGGATGAGCGAAGCGCGGAGGGCGCTGGGGTGCGAAGCGCGGCCGGCCACGCGGGCCGACGCGCGCTGGCCGCGCTGCCGCGCGGACTGATCAGCGCACGCCCGCTGCGGTTGCGCTGAAGACCAGTCCGAGCGCGACGGCACCGCGCAAGGTCCAGGCGGAGGTGCGGATCCAGTTCGTCGCCACCAGGCGGCGATGCGCGCTCGCGCTGAATCCCGACGCGAGATCGCGATGCCGCGGAATCTGCAGCAGCGCGGTCGACGACCAGACCGCGATCAGCAGCGCGATTCCGAGCCAGACCAGCGCGGGCGGGGCGAACGCGCGGGGTAGCGCGACGAGTGCGAGCGCGCTGGCGGCCTCGACGAGCATCGGCGGGCCGACGACCGGGCTCGTGCGCGACACGTGCTCGCGTTGATAGGCGGCGAACCGCTCTGCGCCGACGCCCGCGAACAGCGGGTAGTGGACCCGCTGCACGAACCAGGCCAAGCCCACCATGTAGAACGTGGCGGCGAGGTGCGCGGACAACAGCGCGAGCCAGGGCCCGGTTGCGGTTTCGCCATTCACGGCAACGGATCTCCGCACCGGGTCCGGGCGCACCCAGCGGCTCTGGTGGCGGGTCGGCGGGGTTCGGGATGGCCAGCGCCCGGAGGTGCCGGGCGGGCGGATCTCGTCATGGTCGTTACCTCACTTCCAGTCAGCGTGGACCGCGAGAACATAGACCAGGTTGATGCTGTGTACAGAAATAATTTGTACAAAACTAGAATCCGTGCTAACTCCTCCATACACAAGCGCGAGCGCCCCCCAGGGGGATGCTCAGGGCGCACCGCTTTCCGGGCTCGCTCGTCGGCGAACGCCCGCGGGTCCCCGGTCGCGGAGCGCGCGCCCCTCGCGAACGAGAAAGGAGACCGAAATGAACCTGATCGGAAAGTCGGAACCGGAATGGTGCGTGAACGCCTACCACGACGGACAGGAGGTCAATCTCAGCAGCCAGAGCTTCGAGGGCGAGTGGCACGTGCTCTACTGGTATCCGCTCGATTTCACCTTCATCTGTCCGACGGAGATCCGCGGCTTCCAGTCGCTGCTCGGAGACTTCGAAGACGCTGGGATCGCGGTGATCGGCGCGAGCACCGACTCCTTCTTCAGCCACAAGCAGTGGTTTGCGGACCGCAAGACCTTCCCGCAGCAGATCACGCACCCGGTGATCGCCGACACCAATCACGCCCTGAGTCGCGCGTTCGGCGTGCTCGACGAGCAGCGGGGTATCGCCTACCGCGCCACGGTCATCGTGGACGACTCGGGCGTCATCCGTTCGGTCGGCGTGAACGACCTCAGTGCGGGCCGAAGCCCCGCGGAAGTGCTGAGAACCGCCCAGGCGCTCCAGAGCGGCGGCCTCTGCGGTGTCGATTGGCGACCCGGCGACGCGTTCGTCGGCTGATGGCCGGAGCGATCTGCTACATCCTCCGGCTCGACATTCGTCGCGATGCCGCGACGCGGCCGCCGATCCGAGTCGGCATTTGCCGCGACGCCGGAGCACGCCAGCTGCCGCGCGCGGCCGCGGGGCGGGGGAGCGAGCCGTGGACGAGCTGATTCGAGCGCCGAGCGCGGCGGGGTTGATCGGCCAGGCGCGCGGCCTGTTCGAGCTGCCCCGGCTGCTGGCTCGGCTTCCCGAGCTCGCGCGGCTGCCACGCGGCCGCGGTGAGTGCGTGCTGGTGTTGCCGGGCTACGGCGCGACCGACGCGTCGACCGCGGTGTTGCGCGGCTACGTGCGGTTGCTCGGCTACCGGCCGCTGGGCTGGGGGCTCGGGCGCAACCGAGGTGTGGTTCCGAAGCTGCTGCCTCGCGTCGTCGAACGCGTCGAGACGCTCGCGCGCGAGCAGGGCGCGCCGATCCGGCTGATCGGCTGGAGCCTCGGCGGCTACCTCGCGCGCGAAGCCGCGCGCGAGCGCCCGCAGGCGGTCCACCGCGTGATCACGCTCGGCAGCCCGGTGATCGGCGGGCCGAAGTACACCGCGGTCGCGGGCGCCTACCGGCGCCGCGGAGTCGACCTCGACGCGATCGAGGCCGAGGTGGCGGCGCGCAACGAGCTTCCCCTCGAGACGGCCGTCACGGCGATCTATTCCAGGAGTGACGGCGTGGTCGCGTGGCAGGCCTGCATCGACCGCCACGCGCAAAACGTCGAGCACATCGAAGTGGAGGCCACGCATCTCGGCCTCGGGCTGTCACCCGACGTGTTCGAGATCATCGCGACGCGCCTCGCCCGCTGAGTCGAGGCTGCGCCGCCTTCCATCGAACCCGGCACACCTCGCCCGCCGAGTCGCCTACCCAGCGTTGGCGGCTCGAGAGCGCGGCCATCGCCGAATCGAGGCCGCACCTCGTCCGCTGACCCGATACGGCGTCGCCGCGCGTGGCCACCGGCCCGGCGTGCCGCCTGCTAACCTTCGCGGGCGGGGCCTTCGGGGGTCGACCTCGAGCGGGGGGATCGAATGGACACGCAAGGGAGCGGTGCGTCGCGCGCGGGCGGCGAGGGATTCCACAACGAAGACGCGTTTCTGGTCGAGGAGGAGCTCGGCCTCTACGTCGTCTGCGATGGTGCGAGCGCGCGGCCGGGCGGCGAGTTTGCGGCGAGCGCCGCCGCGCGCGCGCTCGAGGAGTTCGTCGAGCGAGCCGACGAGGATCTCGATCTGCGCGGAGATCACGCGGCCCGCGCGGTCGTCGGGCGCGCGATGGGTTACGCGCTGCGCGCGGTCGACGACGCCGAGCAGGCCGATCCAGCCCTGCGCGGCCTGACGACCACCGTCACGATGCTGCTGGCACACGGAGATCGCGGCGTGATCGGCCACCGCGGGGACAGCCGCGCGTACCTGATCCGCAGCGATCGGTCGCACCAGCTGACGATCGACCACGAGCTGACCGAGGCGATTGCCGCTGACGACACAGCGGAGGACTTCGACGTGTTCGTCGTCGACTTCCGCTCCGGCGACACGATCGTCCTGTGCACCGACGGCGCGGAGGAGGTGCTGCAGGACCGCGAGGTCGTCCGCACCGCCGGGGACCTCTCGCCGCGCATCCTCGCGAGCCGGATCGTGAGCGCCGCGCACCGCCAGCATTCGGACCGCGACGCGACGGCCGTGGTCGTGCGCGTGCGCGGAAAGGGGGAGCCGGGGCGGCTCGAGCTCTCGTCGCTGCCGCGCGGGACCACCTTCGGTCGCACCCTCGAGCTCTCCTGACGAGGCCTCGATCCGCGCTCGCGGGGCCGCGTGCGCGGCGCGCCGTCAGTGCACGCGGGGCAGGCTCGCAAATAACGCGCCGAGATCTTCCCCGACCACCTGCTCGCACACCGCGCGCAGCCGCGCGACCGTGATCTCGTCGGGCTGCTCGATGAGCCGCGCGACCACGTCGTCGAGGCTCATGCGGTCTTCGCTGCGCTTGCGCAGCTCGCGATCGATCTTGCGCAACACGCTCACCGCGCGCGCGGTGTGGGCGCCGCTCGAGTCGGCGCCGCGCAGGGATGCGCCGCGGCCGCGCGCTTCGAGCTGCGCGAGCGCGCGCTCGTGGCGCGAGCGGCTCATCGTGCGCGACCGCACCAGCAGCTCGAGCGAGTAGTACTCGGCGAGGCCCTCGACGATCCAGTCGCCATCGGGCCCGGAGCGCGCGCGCGTCGCGGCGTGGAAGACCTCGTGGAGCAGTGGGCTGGTGGCGTCGTTGGCGATCAGCGGGCGGTCGGCGTGCAGGAACACCGAACCCACGCCCGACAGGCCGCCTCGCCACATGGGATCACCCGCGCTCACGATCGCGATGCGCTCGGGCAGCTTACCGAGGATGTCCCGGAGCGTCGGGAGGGTCCAGCGCAGCAGCGCGAGGATGTCCTGGCGGCGCACGCCGTGGCCCACGGGGCCCCCCACGGCGACGCGGCTGCCCGCCACGCGCTCGCGCAGCACGCCGAGCTTTCCGACGAGCATCCAACCGGTCGGGCGGTCGAACTTGCGCGTGGGGTCCGCGATGTCGATCGAGCTGCCCTGCGCCGGTGCGTAGCGCGTCACGGACGTCCAGCCCTCGGGCAGGATCAGGCGCAGCGTGGAGACCGACTTCGCGCCCACCGTGGTGCGGACGCGCGCGGTGGGAAAGAGATCGCCCCCGCGAAAGAGCGCCCAGTCCTGCGCGCAGCGGCCGTCGTAGCCGCCTTCGTCGCGCGTCGAATCGATGCGCACCGCGTAGCGGAGGGATCCGCCGCTGGCGGGGGGCTTCCACTCGACGCGATCGTCCTCGACGAGCAGCTCGCCGTCGGCGCGGAAGCGGGTCTGGCGCTTGGGATCGATGCGGAGCCGCAGGAAGCGGACGTCCGAGCTGCCCGCACCGAGCGTCCAGCGAATGCGCGCCTCTCGCTCGGTCGGGATGATGCGGGCTTCGAAGGTCACGCGATAGACCGGGCCGTCGCCAGGGTTTTCCTGCGCGGGCGCGCCCGCGGGCGCGAGCGCGATGGCGCACAGGGTGGTCAGCGCCGCTCGCATCACGGGTTCGCGCTCGCGATCTCGCGCCCCAGCGCGATGCGCTCCGCGGGGGTTCCCGGCGCGCGCTCGCCGTCTGCGAGATCGGGGTGCACGCGGTCGATGGCCTCGAGGCGCGGCCGCAGCCCCGCGCGGTTCGCGAGCTGGATGGCGAGGCCCGGCCGGGCGTTGAGCTCGAGGACCACCGGCCCGTAGCGGGCGTCCACGACCACGTCGGCGCCGACGTAACCGAGGCCGGTTTCGTCCGTGGCGCGGACGGCGGTGTCGAGCACGCGGTCGAACTCCGGGATCTCGAAGCCCGCGATCGAGACGCCCGTGTCGGGGCTCGCGAGCACTTCGCGGTTGCGCTGGACCGCGCGGCCGAGCAGGCCCGTGACCAGATCGATCCCGGCGCCGACGGCCCCCTGGTGGAGATTCGCGCGCCCGTCGGAGGCGCGGGTGGGGAGCCGCACCATCGACATCGCCGGAATCCCCCGGTAGACGATGATGCGCGTGTCGGGCACGCCGTCGGCGACCAGCTCGGCAAAACGCGGGTCGGTTTCGAGTCTCTCTTCCACGAGGGCCTCGTCGCTGTGACCGGCTAGAGAGTAGAGGCCCGAGACGATTCCGGCAGCGTGGTAGACGAAGGCGCCCTCGGCCATGCGTCGGACGCCGCGGTACAGCTGTCCATCGCGCCACTCGAGCACGAGGATTCCGTTGCCCATTGCGCCGCGCGCAGGCTTGAGGACGAACGCCGGCTCGTCGCGCACCCGGCCGAGCAGCTGTCCCACCTCGCGGTGCGTGTTCGCCGACGCGATCAGTCGCGGCACCGGAATGTTCGCGCGCCGACAGAGCTGCTTGGTGAGGAGCTTGTCGTCGACGAGCGGGTAGCGCGCGCGCTCGTTTTGGCCGAGCGTGTACAGCACGTTGCGGCGGTTGATTCCGAGGATTCCGCGCCGCCGCATTTCGGCGAGGCTCATCGTTGGGGGGCCTCGTGCGTGAGGCTGCGGAAGCGGATGAGCTCCACCACGCGGTAGCCCGTGTAACCCCCGATCCAGACCAGCAGGCCCATCGAGGCGAACGTCAGCTCGGGGAAGGTGAACACCAGGTATCCCGCGAGCTCGCTCTGAAACACCGGCAACACGGCGGCCGCCACCACGAGCGACCAGAAGGTGCGCCGCATCGCCTCGAGCGTGCCCTCTTCCTCCGCGGTGATGGTGATGCGCTCGATCCACATCGTGATGATCACGATCGGCAGCAGGGTTCCGGAGAGCCAGTCGCGCCCGCCGACGTGCTGGTTCACGAGCGCCACGCTGGTGACGTAGAGAACCACGAGGCAGAGCAGGATGGACAGGCGCGGGACCATCAGCAGCCGCAGGCGCTCGAGCGCGATGCGCGCGCCGACGCCGATCGCGAGCACGCCGCCGAGCAGGCCCGCGGCCCAGCTCGGCGGGAGATCGCTCAATGCGAGCGCGATCAGCGCGGGCATGAAGGTCCCGTACGTGCGCAGCCCGACCACGTTGCGGAAGATCGCCGTGACCACGGCACCGAGCGGGAGCAGCAGCAGCCAGCGCAGCATCGCCTGCGTGCCGATGGGAAGACGGTAGAGCGACAGCCACGCGAGCAACGGGTCGTCGGGCGCCATCAAGCTCGCGATTTCGTCGGGTCGCAGGTGCTCGCGGACCGAGCGAAAGCGGTGGCCGACGGCGCGCGCCCCGGTGGCCTCGACCAGCGGTCGCGGGCCGCGGCCGAGCACGACCCAGTTCTCGGGGCGTCGCCCCAGGATGCCCTCGTCGGCCGAGAGCGTGATCCAGGTCTCGCCGAGGCCGACCTCGACCCAGGTGTTCGGGCTCGGCACGGCGCCCTCGCGCAGCTCGAGCCCCTGCGCGAGGCGCGCGCGGCGGCCCGAGGCGCGCAGCAGCGTGACGAGCAGCCGCTCCTTGCCGATCGCGCTGCCCTCGCGCCGCTCGAGCGTGAGCAGCGCGTCGTCGCCGCCGGATTCCACGGTCTGCACTTCGTGCGCGACGAACGCGAACACGGTCTGGATCCGCGCGGCGGGATCGCTCGCGGGAGCGAGGCCGAGCTGCTCGATGCGCTCGACGACCGCGGGCGCGCTGACCGGAAAGGTCGCGCTCGCGCGCAGGTAGACGTCGCGCTCCGAAGGCGGCGTGTCCCCGGCGACGAGCACGCCATCGATTGGCGTCTCGAGGCCCGTCAGCTGGACGCGAAACCGATAGACGAGCTCGTGGACGCCTTCGAGGCGACCGGTCCACACGCCGGCCCGGCCCTCCGCGGCCTCCTGGATCGCGACCGTCAGTCGCTCGCCCGCCGCGCGCTCGTCGAAGATCGTCTGGCCGGGCTCCGTCGACGGGAGCAGCGCGCGGATGCTGCCGCGCTGACCGTCGCCGCGCACGCTGATCGTGAGCTCGACCTCCCAGGGCCCGCGCTCCTCGGTCGGTGCGAGCGGGATGTCGTGGCGCAGCGCCTTGAAGGCCGCGACGGCCAGGCCCAGCGCGACGAGCAGCGCTCCCGTCAGGCGAATCGCGAGGCTCACGGGCTACTCCGGATCATCGGGACCCAAGGGCTCGGGCTCCGGCTCCATCGCTTCCACCTCCTCGGGAGTCGGCGGGTCGGTGCCCTCGAAGCCCAGGTGGAACACCGCGAAGCCCGGGATCACCACCTGCGGCAGCGCCATTCCGATGATGCGCCCCTTGCGCGGCGAGAAGATCCGCCTGCGATCATTGGTGATCGGATCGGTGACCGATCCGAGGATCTCGCCCGTCGTGACCCGATCGCCCAGCTGGCGCGACGGCTGGAAGATGCCGCCGTCGTCGACGCGGATCCAGGTGGAGCGGAAGATCATCGTGGGATCGGTCTGGGCGTTCGCACCGTCGATCATCTCCATGCCCACGAGCAGCTGGCGCGTCCCCGCGACGCCTCGTTCGATCTCGTTCGCCTGGAAGCGCGACGGCTCGCCGGCCTCGTAGGTGATGGCCGGGATCCCGACGTCGAACGCCGCGCGCCGCAGCGTCCCGGATCTCCCCGCGTTGTGGACCACCCAATCGACGCCGAAGCCGCGGGCCACCGCGAGCACCCTTCCATCGAGCAGATTGGCGCGCACGTGCGGGACGTTCGAGCGGTGAAACGAGCCGGTGTGGAAGTCCACCAATACGTCGCAGCGCACGACGACTTCTCGGAACAGC
>JBFGGA010000074.1:0-15592 GCA_041579295.1 Myxococcota bacterium
CAACACCACGATCATCGACGGCGCGGGCGCCAAGAAGGACATCGAGGGCCGCTGCAACGAGATTCGCAGCCAGATCGAGGACACCACCTCCGACTACGACCGCGAGAAGCTCCAGGAGCGGCTCGCGAAGCTCGTCGGCGGCGTGGCGGTCGTCAAGGTCGGTGCGGCCACCGAGACCGAGATGAAGGAGAAGAAGGCCCGCGTCGAGGACGCGCTGCACGCGACGCGCGCCGCGATCGAAGAGGGGATCGTGGCGGGCGGCGGCGTGGCGCTGCTGCGCGCCCAGAAGGCGCTCGACGGCCTCGAGGGCTCGACCGAGTTCAACGCGGGCGTGAGCATCATCCGCAAGGCGATCGAGGAGCCGCTGCGACGCATCGCGGAGAACGCGGGCATCGACGGCTCCATCGTGGTCGACAAGGTCAAGAACGCCAAGGGCAGCATGGGCTTCAACGCCCAGACCGAGGAGTACGAGGATCTGATCAAGGCCGGCGTCATCGACCCGACCAAGGTGGTCCGCACCGCGCTGCAGAACGCGGCGAGCGTGGCCTCGCTGCTGCTGACCACCGAGGCGATGGTGGCCGAGAAGCCCGACGAGAAGAGCGACAGCGGCCCGCCGGGCGGAATGCCGGGTGGCATGGGGGGCATGGGCGGCATGATGTAGCCGCGCGCCTCACCTGGCGTCGCAGAACAAAACCCCGGCGCGGCCAATGGCCGCTCCGGGGTTTTTGGTTTCGCGCGAGCGATCGGCCGCGCGCGGCTCGGGCGCCCGAGCTACGCGCCGTGAGACAGCTTCGCGCGCGCGCTATCGATGTCGCTGTCCATCACGGTCTTGCGCTTGGCGGCGGTCGCGGACGAGCTCGCCTCGGCCGCCAGCCGCGAGATGTAGTCTTCGGCTGCAGCGACTGCCCGCTCGAGAGCGGTGCCCGAAACGCGCAAGCCGCCTCCGTGCTGGGTCAGCAATCGCTTCACTACAGCGTTCGGCAGTGCCCCCATGATCCCTCCTCTACCGTTCCATAGGACGACGCGCAGGAGCATAACGCCTCCACGGCGTTTTTCAGCACGCGGCGCGCAACGATCTGGCCGCGGCGGCGCGAACCTCCGTGGTAATTCGCCCACGTTCGTGGCCACATCCGTCGCATGCGCGGTCAAGCGCGACGCGTGAGGAACTCGGCGACCGCCTGGGCGAGCGCGGGGCCGTCGAAGTCGACCGGAACGACGTGGCCCGAGGCCGCGAACAGCAGGTACTCGCGGACCTCCGACGAGACGGCATCTCGGATCTCCATCGCGTCGCGCGGGTTCGCGGTCTTGTCGTGCAGCCCGTGCGCCACCAGGATCGGCGCGGTGATCCGCGCGAGCTGCGGGCGCACGCGCCGCTGCAGCCGCTGGAGCTCGTGCACGCTCGCGAGCGGCATCACCGGGTAGCTGGGGTGGCGGGCGCGCGCAGCCGGGTCTCGGATGTCCGAGCCGCGCGCTTTCCTGGGCAGCGGCCGCAGCAGTTTGGCGAGCGGGATCAGCCACGCGAGGGGATGGGGGAGCGCGAGCGGCGTGCCGACCACCGCGAGCGCGTCGACCTCTTCCTCCTGGGCGAGCGCGAGCGCGAGCAGGCCGCCCATCGACATCCCGACCACGAACACCCGCTCGGCGCTCTCGCGCAGGCGGAGAAATTCCGATCGCGCGGCCTCGAGCCAATCCCGATGCGTGGTGGCCGCGAGCCGCTCGGGGGTCTCGTTGTGGCCGGGCAGCGCGGGGCCGAGCGCGCGGATGCCGACCGCCGAGATCGCCTCGCCGAGCGGGCGCACCTCGTAGGGCGTCCCCGTGAGCCCGTGCAGGCAGAGCGCGGCGGCGCGCCCCTTGCCGGGCAGGTCGAACGGCGCGCTGTCCACCCGCGTGGCGGGCGCTGCGGGCTCAGTCGAGGGCTGCACGGCCGGCCTCCTCGGCGGCGCGCACCACGTCGCGCAGCGGCACCCCGGCGCGGCGCGCGGCGCGCTTGCAGTCGTCGTACTCGGCGGATACCGAGGCGCGGCCCGCGTCGTCCCAGGTCAGCTTGACCCGAATCCGCCCATAAGGGGTCTGCACGCGGCGCGCGACGCGCGCGAGCACGATTCGCTCGCTCTCGGTCGCGCGCACGCCGATCGCCGTCGAGTCCTCGAACAGGATGCGCGCGAGCGGCAGGCGGTCCGAGGGGCGCGCGAGCGCGCGCACCAGAAAACCGGGCCGGTTCTTCTTCATCTGCTGGTGCTGGATCGAGACGTCGAGCGCGCCGGCCTCGAGCAGGCGCTCCATCAGGTGATCGAAGTGCTCGGGGACGAAATCGTCGAGGTTGGTCTCGAGGCAGACCACCCGGTCGATTGCGGAGCCGCTCGCGCGGCCGATCACCGCGCGCAGCACGTTCGGCAGCGGGCCCTTGCGATCGGCGCCCGCGCCGTGGCCGATCGCTTCGACGGTCATCGCGGGCAGCGAGCGGAACTCGTCCACCACGACGCGCAGGATCGCGGCGCCGGTCGGCGTCACGGTCTCCCAGCGCACGTGCGCGGGCACCGTCGGGATGCCGCGCAGCAGCTCGAAGGTGGCGGGCGCGGGCAGCGGCAGGCGCCCGTGCTCGGTCTCGACGACGCCCTCGCCGAGCGCCACGGGCGAAGCCGTCACGCGATCGACGTCGAGGCGCGCGAGCCCGATCGCCGCGCCCGCGACGTCGACGATCGCGTCGACCGCGCCGACCTCGTGGAAGTGCACCGCCTCGAGCGCGACGCCGTGCACCTTGGCCTCCGCGCGACCGAGCGCCTCGAAGATCGCGAGCGCGCGCTCGCGCACGGCGCCGTGGAGGCGCGCGCGCTCCAAGACCCGCACGACTTCCCGGTAGGTGCGACCGCCGTCGCGCGGGCGCGGGGTGCCGCCCTTGCGCGCGCCGCGCGCGCCGGGAACCCGGACCTCGACGTAGCGGGCCGCGAGCGCGCCGCGCTTCACCGTTCGCACGCTGAGCTTGTGGTCGAGCTTCAGGCCGCGCAGGTCTTCGACGAGCGCGCGCCGCGAGAGCCCGGCGTCGAGCAGCGCGCCGAGGAACATGTTCCCGGAAATTCCCGAGAACAGATCCAGGTGCAACACACGCCCGCCCGCGTCCGCCGCCCGCTTCCGCCGAGTCGCCACCGCCGCATGGTGCGCGATGCACGATTCGATCACCACATCCAAAGAGACCCCGCTCGAAAGTCTCCTGCGGGGTTGGTCGCACCGGTGGAGTGAGGGGAGGTCTTCGGCGGCGAATCCTGCGGATGCGCTGGCTGCGACCGGCCGATCGGCCCGTCTCGGCTCGAACCCCATGTCGCCCTCGGACCCCCCGTCACCCCACCCACGCGGCGCTCCCTCTCGCGGCGAACCTGGTGCGTTTGCCCGGCGCAAAGCGACCCGGCGCGTCGCGATCGGCGGCGTTTCGCGACCCCGCTCACAGGGGATCCACTCCACAGCGGCGCCCGACAGAGTGGGGCATTTTGCCCACTGGCTCGCGTCGCTCCCCAGCGAGCGCGCGGCGCGGGCTGGCATGGGGCTTGCGTTCCCGCGAAGCGGGAAATTTCGAGAGGGCTTGCACGCGCACTCGCTGGCACCGACCCGCACGGGGTCGATCGGGCTGGACGGGTTGGGCTGGACGGAAGGAGCTATCGATGCCTCGACAGAAGCGCGCATCGCGGTTGATCGGTTCGAATTCGAGTCGTGTCGGGCTCGCCTCGGCGCTCGCGGTGTCCGCGGCCCTCTGGGCCGGCAGCTCGGCGGCGTACCGGTTCTACTCGGACGCCACCAACGACCAGGGCGGTTGCGCCCAGTGTCACACCGGCTTCCGCGACAACAACAGCTACACGTCGGCCGCCGAAGGCTTTGCCTGGGGACAGAGTCTCCACACCGCCCACTTGGGCAATACGGATATCGAGACCAGCTGTTCGAATTGCCACGATGGCGCCGGCGTATCGGGCAGGACCGTGAACACCAGCAGCTCCGGCGCCGCGAAGGACGGCGTCAACTTCGTCTCCTGCATGGGGTGCCACGGTCGCTTCGAGGATGCCAACGGCTTCGGGCCCGGCCCGGGCTGGGGCGCCGGCCTGCGCCAGCATCACACCCGAGCCGGCGCGCCGGCCGACAGCTTCGGCCTCGTCTGCGCCGACTGCCATCTAGACGCCGATCCGGCAAACTTCACGGTCGCGAGCGAAGACACCATGCCGCCCTGGTACGCTTCGACGACGAACACCACCGTCAGCCTGACGCTGGACCCGTGCAACGCGAACCTGGAGGAGGATTTCTCCGGCGACCCGTCGAACCTCGGCCTCGACAACGACGGCGACCTCGACTACGACCTCGCCGACCCCGACTGCGCGGCTCCGACGCCGACCCCGACGCCGACGGCCGCCGCGACGGCCACGCCCACGGCGACACCGACCGCCACGCCGACGGCGACCCCGACGTCGGCGCCAACCGCCACACCGACGGCGACGCCCACGGCCACGCCGACTGCGACGCCAACCGCCACGCCGACCTTGACGCCGACGGCCACGCCAACGGCGACGCCCACGGCCACCCCGACTGCGACACCCACCGCGACGCCCTCGGCAACTCCAACGGCGACACCCACGGCCACACCCACGGCGACGCCCACGCCCACACCCACGGCGACACCTTCAGCGACACCGACGGCCACGCCCACGGCAACCCCGACCGCGACGCCCACGGCGACCCCGATCCCAACGCCCACGGCGACGCCCACGGCAACCCCGATCCCGACGCCCACGGCGACTCCAACGGCCACACCCGTGGGCACGCCGACCGCGACGCCAACAACAACTCCGACCGCGACGCCGACGGCCACACCGACTGCGACGCCGACGGCAACTCCAACCGCGACGCCCACGGCAACCCCGACCGCGACGCCAACAGCAACTCCAACCGCGACACCCACGGCGACGCCGACCGCCACGCCGACCGCGACACCCACCGCGACGCCCACGGCGACGCCGACCGCCACGCCGACCGCGACACCCACCGCGACACCCACGGCAGTACCCACCGCGACGCCGACGACCACACCCACGGCGACGCCGACCGCGACGCCAACGACCACACCCACGGCGACGCCCACCGCAGCGGCGACGCCCACACCCACGGCCACGCCCACAGCCACGGCCACGCCCACCGCGACGCCCTTGCCCGGGACGGGCGGGCCCGTCGTCGGCTGGGGCGACGACGGCTTGGGCCAGGCGACACCCCCCGACGCCGTCAACGGCACGTCCGGAACGGCGAGCGTCATCGCGGCGGGCGATTTCCACAGCTGCGCGATCCGCGCGGGCTCGGAAAACGTCGTCTGCTGGGGCTATGACATCCAAGGCCAGGCGTCACCCCCGAGCGCCGTCAACGGCACGTCTGGGACCGCGACGGGCATCGCAGGGGGCGGCCGACACAGCTGCGCGATCCAGGCGGGCACGGACGAGGCCGTCTGCTGGGGCTCGAACAACTACGGCCAGTCGACGCCGCCGAGCGCCGTCAACGGCACGACCGGAACCGCGAGCGACATCACCGCGGGCTCCTACTTCAGCTGCGCGATCCAGGCGGGCTCGGGCAACGCCGTCTGCTGGGGGTTCAACTCCCAGGGTCAGTCGACGCCGCCCAACGCCGTCAACGGCACGACCGGCACGGCGGCCGAGATCGCGTCGGGCGATTGGTTCAGCTGCGCGATCCAGGCGGGCTCGGACAAAGTCGTCTGCTGGGGCCGCAACGACTACGGCCAGGCGACGCCCCCGAACGCCGTCAACGGCACGACCGGAACCGCGAGCGACATCGCGGCGGGCAGCTACCACGGCTGCGCGATCCAGGCGGGTACGGGCGAGGTCGTCTGCTGGGGCCGCAACGACCACGGCCAGGCGACGCCGCCCGACGACGTCAACGGCACGACCGGAACCGCGAGCGACATCACCGCGGGCAGCTACTACAGCTGCGCGATCCAGGCGGGCACGGGCGACGCCATCTGCTGGGGCCGCAACGACCACGGCCAGGCGTCACCCCCCGACGAAGTCAACGGCACGACCGGAACCGCGATCAGCATCGAGGCCGGCAGCACCCATGCGCTCGCCATCGCGCTGCCCGAGCCGACCGCGTGGCTCGCGCAGCTCTCGGGCCTCGCGTTGCTCGGCGCGCTCTACCGCGCGCGCAAGCGCCGCTGAGCGACCGCCGCGTCCGCCGCGTCCGATCGAGTGACGCCGCTACGGAAACGAACGGGCTCGCGTGCTCGCCCGAAATCCAGACAATCAAGCGTCGCTGGGTTTAGAAACATCTCCTCCACGCCCCAGCGATGCGATCGACCTCCTTGCGCCCCCGGGCGAAGCACTACAATCACGAGCGACCCCATCGAGCACGTGGAGGAATCTTCCGCTCGCTCAGCTCAGGGGAATTCGTCAACACGCTGCGTGCGCCCCACAGCTGGCTTGCAACGCGAACGGAGATTGCGCTCACGGCCACTGCAAGCCTCGGGAATCGTCGATCTTTTCGGCTATCCAACGGCTCCGCGTCGCTCGGGTGCGCGTCCCTGCTCGCTCTCGCGGAACTGCTGGTCTCCACGCCGCGTGTCCACGCCGCACCGGACGATCCGACCGAATCGATCGTCGTCACCGCGGAGCGCAGACCTCGCGTTCTCGAAGAGCTTCCCGGCTCCACCGCGCAGCTCTGGGGATCCGAGCTCGATGCTTCGGGTATTCGCAGCACGTTCGATCTGCCGATGCGCGCCCCCGGGCTCGTGTTTTCGACGACGGCAGCCCTGGGGCAGCCCTACCTCCGCGGCGTCGGAAGCGACATCCTGAGCATCGGGGCGGATTCCCCGGTCGCGACCTTCGTCGATGGCGTCTATCGTGCGCCTGACCCCTTAGTTGGTCCAGCCTGGTGCTCTTCTTCTCGAGTTCAAAAACACGGATCGGCGGATTCTCTTCACAGAAGACGTAGAGTTTTCGGGAATCCAGCTGCGCCAGATTCTCGAATCGAGCGATTATGACTTGATCGAATGTCAACCCAACGATGCCGCCTCCAACACGGGCTTCGATTTCGACTCTCTTCCCGATCTCGTCGTCGTTGATTTGGAATCCGCGGCTGAATCGAAGATGCGAAAAATTCGCGAATTCCGCGGATCGCGCAGGAATCGCCGCATACCCATTCTCGGCGTGATGAAGTTCGCAAAAAACGGGCTGAACATTCCAATGCTTCGCGCCCACGGAATCGTTGGCCTGATCGACTACAATTCCGATCCGGACGCGGTGGCCCGGCGGATCGATTCGCTGTTTCGATCGCTAGCAGAAACACGCCTCTATGAGCGCGTCCCGTGCTTCCTACCGATCGAAGTTTCAAGCGAAAGCTATGCGGGAAACGAGTATGCGTTGGATATATCCACCTCTGGTGTTCGAGTAACGATTGACGATCGCGCCGAATTGAACACCGATCTCGAAATGCGCTTTCGCCTTCCGATGGTCAGCGGCCAGTGGATCGATGTGACGGGCCGCGTGGTACATAGGATCGACAAGAGGAACTCCGCGGGCCGTTACGAAGTCGGCGTCTTCTTCTATTCGTTGGCGAAAGATTCGCAGATGATCGTCGGACGGGAGATCGAGCGGCTGCTCGCGGACTAGCGTGGCGGAAGCGTCCGTCTCCGCGATGACCCCGGCGCTAGAGCCGATTGATCAGCGTGGCCACGTAGGCGGCGCCGAAGCCATTGTCGATGTTGACGACGGTGACGTTCGACGCGCAGCTCGTGAGCATCCCGAGTAGTGCGGCGACGCCGCCGAAGGCCGCGCCGTAGCCCACGCTCGTGGGCACCGCGATCACGGGCTTGTCGACGAGACCACCGACCACCGAAGGCAGCGCGCCCTCCATGCCCGCGACGACGATCAGCACGCGCGCGGAGCGCAGCGTCGCGCTGGAGGCGAGCAGGCGGTGGATGCCCGCCACGCCGACATCGGCGATCGACTCCACCTTGTTGCCGAAGCGCCGCGCCACGCCGATCGCCTCGGCTGCCACGGGCAGATCCGAGGTTCCCGCGGAGACCACCGCGATCGCACCCTTGCCCTGCACGGGCACCTCGGCGGGTCCGTACCAGAGCAACCGCCCGAGCGCGTCGTAGGTTCCGCCGGAGATCTCGCCGAGTACGCGCTCACCCACCTCGGCCTCGACGCGCGTGACGAGCACGTCCTGCTCGGCCTCACGCAGCGCGCACACGATCTCGCCAATCTGCCCCGCCGTCTTGCCGGGCGCGTATACGACTTCGGGAATCCCGTGGCGCAGCGCGCGGTGGGTGTCCACGCGCGCCTCGGCCAGCTCCGCAAACGGCAGAGTCGAGAGCCGCTCGAGCGCATCCGCCGTCCCGAGTTCCCCGCGACTGACCGCTTCGAGCAGGTTTCGGATCTGTTCTCGATTCACCGCCCGCTCCCCAACAAGATTCCCCAGGGCCGCGCTGGCCCGGATCTCACGGTATCAGATATCGACCGAGCGGGACCAGCGCGACGTACCGGGGCAAGGTGCCAGCGCTCGCGAAGCACTCACTCGAGCGTATCTGACGGAGCGGCCGAGCCATCGCCGGATGATTCGATCCTTTCGATCGGAAGGCCAGGGCTACATCGGAATTCCATGGGCTTCCTCTGGAATCGTCTCAGGGTAGAGATGGAGAGAGCGCCGGGGTCCTCGAGTGCCATTCCAATCGCGATATCCGTCGGCCGAAATCAAGGCGGCGGCACTGAGCGGCATGCAATCGAATTGACTATCGAACTCCTGGCCGATGGGCCCGCGCTTTCTCCAAAATGATCGATGAAGAAGCCGAAATCATCGAGACCAACCGTGCAAATTGGGATGACCCCGATATGGCACTTCTCCTCTCGATTCTTGTCGAAGGCAGCCATGAACGTGCCGAAGTCCCCCAGTCCCACGATCCCGCTGTTATCGTAATCGGCATCGCAGTAATTCCCGCAGCCGTCTCCATCGGAGTCGTGTTGTGCGGAGTTCACCACCGCCAGGCAGTTGTCGCATGCGTCTCCAATACCGTCTCCGTCACCATCATTCCCCTGAACATTCGCGACGCCGGGGCAGTCGTCGACATCATCCTCAACGGTGTCGCCATCCGCATCCGGACGAATCGCGGGCCGAAGCCTATCGTGATAGGCCTCATGAGCGCCCGGATTCTCTTCTGGAGTCAACGTGCCCGGATCTACCGGGCTATTCTCGTCGAACCTTTCTTCGGGATCCCCTGCCGTATCGCCAAAATCGTAGAATTCTTCGACGAGCGTGCCATCGATACCGCTGAACTTCCAGATCAGCTTGTATCGCGCGTCACGAGTAGCCCGTGACCAACCCGCGATGTTGGGCTCGGGCGGGGATTCAATCGACCCGAAGACCTCCGCCATCACAGTCGTCCGCGGCAAACCCTGCACTGGCGGCGGCACGCTCGAATTCAAATAGGACAGCAGGGATACCGAATCGGGGCGCGGATGATTGGCGTAGTCCGACCACCCTACCATTTCTGCGATCGTCGCAAAGATGTCGGTCGCTTGAACGATGTCGTCGACCTTCGAACCAGGAGTCACGCTCACCGCCTCGCCTTTCACGATCAGTGGCGTGTTGACTCCACCCTGATAGACCGTTTCCTTGTAGTGGCCGCCATCTGAAGAGTCGCTCGGGTAGGCTCCGTCTCCCGCCTCTCGCATCGTCCCGTTATCGGCGACCACGAAGAGGGTCGTGTTCCTGAAATCGATCCCGGGATGATCGTCAGCGGGGGAGGGGTTGACCAGGCGATCCAACTCTCTGTCCAGCGCTTGAATCATCGCTTTGTGACAAATTCTGGCAGGCCCCCACTTTCCGTTGCTCAAATGATAATTGCACCTCGGCGCGACCTCCGACCCGTGGTCGTGCAGATCGTCTGGAGGGTCGTGGAACGGTGCATGCGCCGCGTGATAGGCGACGTAGCAAAGAAACGGCTGCGATGATTCTCTTCGGTCGCCCCGGATGCACTCGATCGCCCTGTCCGTGATGAAGCTGGTCGAGTACTCCGTCTGCAGCTCGCATTTCATCTGATTAGGGACAGCCAAAGTGTCCCAATAGCATCGTTCCCAGGCGGTATAGCCCGACACCGGATCAGTGATTTCAGCCTTCTGCTGTGGATTTCCCAGGCTCCCATCGAAATAGTCGAATCCGGAGTCGATCGGATGAGTCTTTACTCCGTTTCCGTTGCCGTCGTCATGGCTGGCCCCCGCCACGTGCCACTTGCCTATCGCTTCGGTCCAATAATTGTCTACGGTCTTCACCATTCGTGCGATATTGAATTCGCTCGGTTCGAGCCCGGTTAGACGATCGAGATCAGGATCGCTGGTCGACAAGTCGATCGCGCGGCCAACCCCGTGCTGCCACGGGGTCAGGCCGGTCATCAGCGAAGCTCTGAACGGCGAACAAACGGGTTGGGCCCAAAAGTGATCGAAGCGCACGCCCTGGTCTGCGATCACATCGATGGTCGGAGTGATCGCTGCGCCAGGCAGATCGTAATCGCGTGCATATGTGCCGAACCGCTCGATCCCCGCGTCGTCGATCACTACGATCACGATGTTCTGTGCGCTTGCAAACGGCGGCAGGAACAGCATCGCCACCACGGAGAGCCTCAGCAGCATCCAGGTCGTGCTCGATCGTTCGCCATGGCGATTGCTGGCTCGAGATGACGACCCGGAAAGACCACTCGAGCCGGCAGCGGCGCTCGTCACGATCGACCCCCATCACTCTCCACGCGATCTCGGCCCCCCGGGGCAAACCTCGAGTCAACGTGAAATCAAGACTTTCTTCTTCCTTTCAACGGGTATGTCAAGCATTTGATTGGATCGCGGATCAGGAAATCGCGCATCGCCAGACGCAATGAGGGTCTGGGAGGCTCGTTTGGCCTACGGGGTCTCGTGAGACCGCCCCGTCTCGAGCTGTCCGTTCTTGCCCCAGTCGAAGACAGCCCGCTGCTAAATGCCTTTACCAGCTCGAGAAATTCACCCTTCGTCGAAACGAAAGCCGGCTTCAGTACGGGCTCCGAGGGGTCTCCGTCCCGGAGGTAGGTGGTTCTCTGCCGAGGAGAAGATCCAAGCCCTGCGAGAAGGACCGCCTTGGATCGGGGTCAGGGTTGGGGGTCGAGCTTGGCCTCGGGGACGACGACGAGGCGGACGTGGATGTCGCGCGAGGAGTCGGTGAGCTCGCACTCGATGCAACGTGCGGCGCCGCGCTCACGGAACATCGACTCGAACGCGGTGTCGGCGCCCTCCGTCACGAGCAGCGGCACGGAGAGCAGGATCCGCCCGCCGAGCCGATCGGCGATCGCCGACATGGTGTGCGACGCGACGATGTTGCCGAGCTCGCGCAGCGCCGACTCGACGGTGCGGTGGAAGTCGGAATCCTGGTTCTCGTGGATCATCCGCCCGGCGACGATTTCGCACGTGGCGGCGGGGAGCAGGATGGCGATGAGACCGCCGAGCTCGCCGTCCGCCTGAAAGATCACGCCCGTGCACCACGAATCGTCCGCACTGTACGCCGCGGCGTCGACGAACTCCGGCGCGCTCGGCGCGACCGCGCGGTGGAGCAGCAGCGTGAACGCCGTCGCGGCGTGACTCGCGCCGATGCTCATGAGCTCGTAGAGGCGTTCGCGCTCGTCCTCCGTGAAATCCATCGGGTCACTCATCCCAGTTGGTTGAGATCCAGCAGGAAGGTCGGCAGGCCGTCGCCCAGAATCGTCAGGCCGGCCAGGCAACGAATGCCGGTGAGCAGCTCGGGAATCGGCTTGACGTAGATCTGTTGGTGGCCGACGACACAGTCGATCTTGATCGCCATCATTTCGCCGCGCACCTCGGCGAGTACCAGCACCTCCTGCGCGCGCGGCTCCGATGGCGGCAGGCACAGGTACTCGGCGAGCGGGAAGACGGCCACCGGCTCGTCGTCGACGAGCGTGAACGCATCGTGCCCGCTGCGCTCGATCGCCTCGGCTTCGACCTCGATGATGCGCTCCACCTTGGCGACGGGGATCGCAACGGTCTCGCCGGAGACGCCGAGCAGGATCACGCGCTGCACGGCCGCGGTGATCGGAACGATCATCGTGGTCTCGGTTCCGCGCCCGCGCTGGGTCGCGATCTCCACCTGCCCGCCGAGGGATTCGATCGTGACGCGCACCGCGTCCATACCGACGCCGCGCCCGGAGAGCTCCGAGATCGTCTCGGCGGTGGAGATACCGGGCTGGAAGACGAGCGCCGCGAGCTGCTCGGGGGAGAGATCCTCGGCGAGGTCCGAGACGACGATTCCCGCAGCGACCGCGCGCTCGCGCACGCGATTCAGGTCGATCCCCGCGCCGTCGTCGCGAATCGAGATGCGAATCGAATCCTTCTCGCGCCGCGCGGCGATCTCGATCTGCCCGACCTCGTCCTTGCCGGCCGCGTCCCGCGCACCCGGCGGCTCGATTCCGTGCCCGACTGCGTTGCGGACGAGGTGCACGAGGGGGTCGCTGAGCCGGTCGAGAATCGAGCGGTCGAGCTCGATCTCCGCGCCCTCGATCGAAAGCTCGACGCGCTTGCCCAGCTGCTGCGCGATCTCGCGCGCCATGCGCGGCAGCGGCTCGACGATGCGCGCCAGCGGCGTGGTGCGCAGCTCGAGCGCGCGGCGCTGCAGGTCGCCGATCACGCGATCCATCCGGTCGAGCCCCACCGTCAGCTCGGGGCGATCGTCGCCGCTCTCCGCGCCCGCGGTGCGCAGCTGGCTCGAGCTCAAGATCACCTCGCCGACCGTTCCGAGGAAGCGATCGAGGGTTGCGGTCTTGACGCGGACGGTTTGCGGCGGTTTGGGAGAGTCGACTCTCGCCGCGCGATCGCCGGCGGCGGCCGCGTCGGCTACAGCAGCGGTGTCAGGACTTTTTTTTTTGCTGCGCGCTGCGGCGCGCGACGGTCGGCCGGGGGTGGCGGCGCCTCGAGGCGGTTGGTCAGGACGGCGGCCAGTGCGGGGTCGGGCGCGGGCATCTCGCCGGTTTCGCGGATCGTGGAGACCATCGTCTCGAGGCATTCGAGGCCGCGGAAGAGCACGCCGAGCTCGGCGGTGTCCGCGACGCAGCCGGCGCGACGGATCTCCTGCATGCGGTCTTCGAGTCCGTGGGCCACCTGCGTGACCGAATCGTAGTCCAGGGAGGCGGCCATTCCCTTGATGGAGTGGGCCATGCGAAAGATCAGATCGATCGATTCGCCGTGGGCGAGGTTCTTCTCGAGCTCGAGCAGCGCCGAGCTCATTTCCGCGAGGTGCTCCGTCGACTCCTCGATGAAGACCTGGCGGTACTTCGCCATATCCATGCTCAGTCTTCCTTCTCGAGGACCTTCTTGAGCGTTTCGATCACGGCGTCCGGCTTGAACGGCTTGACGATGAAGTCCTTCGCGCCCGCCTGGATCGCCTCCGTGACGAGCGTCTCCTGCCCGAGCGCGCTGCACATCACCACGCAGGCGCTCGGATCGAGGGCCATGATGCCTCGAACCGCATCGATGCCGGACTTGCGCGGCATGACGATGTCCATCGTCACCACGTCCGGCTGAAGCCGCTTGAATTCATCCACCGCTTCGACGCCGTCCGAGGCTTCTCCGCAGACTTCGAACCCTTCGGATTCGACGATCTCGCGGATCATCTGACGCATGAACGATGCGTCGTCTGCAACCAGCACTCTCGCCATCACCTACCCTCCCTCGGATCTAATCCCTCCGACCCAATGAACTTTCGATCACCTCTCGCGCCTCGCCGACGAGGCGCTGCGGATCGAGCACGCTCGCAACTCGGCCCTGGATCGAGCGGCGCTCGGCGACTGCCTTGGCGCCGGGCATCGCAGCCGCAGCGCCATCCACCAACCCCAACACGCGATCGATCGGAATGCCGAGCCGCGCGCCCCCGCCCGTGCGACCGGAGATGACCAGGATGCTGCCGGGCTCGTCGAGACCCGCTTCGTCCACCTCGAAGAGAGACGAGCAGCTGAGCACCGGCAGCGCGTCGCCGTGGTAGTTGATCACGCCACCCGTGCTCGTCGGCAACGTGGGGATGCAGGTGAGACGCGTGGCGTCCGCGACTTCGAGCACCCCCGAGATCGGGATCGCATAGAGATCACCGCCCACCTCGAAGGTCAGCAGCCGGTCTTCGGCGCGCAGGGCTTCGGGCGCGACGCTCATCGGTCCCCCCCGTCCCCCGCGTTCGCCTCGGTCTGGAAATGGGAGAGCACCCGGGTGAGTTCCGCGGAGAGCTTCACGAGCGACTCGGAGGACTCGATCGCCTCCGCGGTCGAGACGCCCTGCAGGCGCGAGGTCTCCACCACGCGATCGATCGCCGCGGCCTTGCGCGTACCAGCCTCGGAGATCTCGTCCATCGAGCGCACCATCCGCTCGACCTCCACCGTGTGCGCGTCGGCGCCGCGGAAGATGGCCTCGGCGCGCACCTGCGCGTCCTTGACGGTGGTGCGAATGCTCTCGAGCGAGGCCGCGATCATGTCGATGTCCTCGCGCCCCTCGCCGATCACGCTGCTCGAAAGTCGCATCTCGTCGGCGACCTCGCCGGTATCGGACTGGATCTCGTTGATCAGCTTCGTGATCTCCTCGGCGCGCCGCCCCGCGCTCTCCGCGAGCTTGCGGATCTCGTCGGCCACCACCGCAAAGCCGCGCCCCGCCTCGCCCGCGCGCGCGGCTTCGATCGAGGCGTTGAGCGAGAGTAGGTTCGTGCTGCTCGCGACGCTCGTGATCACTTCGATGATCTGGTGGACGTGCTGCGTCTTCGCTTCGAGCGCGAAGACCTGCGCGACCGTCTTCTCGATGCGCTCGAACACGGTGCGCATCTTCTCGACGGCCAGACGCGTCACGTCGACGCTCGAGTTGGCCTTCTGGTTGGCCTCGGCCGCGAACCCGAAGGCCTCGCGCGCGTCGTCGGCGTTGCTCGCGATGGTGGCGGCCACCTCGTGGATCAGGCGGTTGGCGTCGTGGAGCATGCGCTGCTGCTCCTTCACGCTCTCCACCAGGTCCGCGACCGTCGAGCCGATCTCGCCGGTGTGCCCGCCCACCGCGTGGGCGGCGCGCGAGACCTCCGCAGCCGCATCCGAAACCCGCGCCGCCGTGCCCTGCACGTGCACCACGAGCTCGCGCAGGCCGCTCGCCATCGACTGGATGCTCTCGGCGAGCTCGTGGGTCTCGTCCGGAAAGATCGGCTCGCGCGGGGTCACCGAGCCGACCGAGAGGTCGCCCTTGCGGATCCGCTCGGCGGCCCGCTGGAGCGCGCGAAACTGCCGGCCGTGCTCACAGCTCAGCACGAAGCCGAGCGCGGCGCCCACCCCGAGCGCCACGAAGGGCGTCACCCAGGGGCTCACGCGCAGCCCCGTGGCCGCGACCAGCATCGGAAAGCACACCACCGCAGCGCTCACGGCGATGGACCCGATCACAAACTTGTGCGTAAGTGCGACTCGCACGCCCCTGTATCGGTGGACGCTCTCGGCTTCTTGATGACGCGGAGCACGGCCGGGATCTTCAGCGACCGGCAAGTCCGGGGACGGCGCCCGGCGCGCCCGAGAACC
>JBFGGA010000075.1:0-15539 GCA_041579295.1 Myxococcota bacterium
GGGCCCATCTCGGCGACCAGCACGCGGCGGCCGGCCCGGGCCGCCGCGAGCGCCAACGCGGCGGAAACCGTCGTCTTTCCGGTCCCCCCCTTGCCGGTGACGATCACGAGCCGGTGCTCCAGAAGGGACCGCTGGTCGCCTGCGGCCAAGGAGGTCCTCCGAGAGCGTCGTTTGGCCGTTTCGGCCGCCCCGCGGATCTCAAGCGGGGCGCGTTCGCCTCCGAAATGAACGAAACGGGCCGGAATCGGGAAGCCCCCCCAGCATAGCCGGGGCGGCTCGAGATGCGCGGCCCGGAAGGAGGGGATCGCTCGCCGTGTTTGTCAGCTGCGGCAACTGCGACGCCGAATACGAGCTGGACGACGCCAAGATCCCGGTGGGCGGCGCGCGCTTGCGCTGCAAGCAGTGCGATCGCTTCTTCGTGGTCTCGGCTCCCGAGCCCGGCGATCTGCAAGAAGGCGACGATCTGGGCGACTACGCGCTCGCGCCCGAAGCGCCCGGGTGGGATGCTCTCGAGCCCGGGGGCCCTGCGGCGGCGGACGTCTTCGGCTTCGACGACGGCGATACCGATGCCGGGCTCGATCTCGATCTCGGCGGCGACGACGACCCCGATGCGAAGCTCGATCTCGCTGACGACGTGGATCTCGACGACGCGGCGGTGTTCGGCGCCGAGGTCGACAGCGCTGGCGAGGCGGGGGGCGAGGGCGGCGCCGCGGTCGAGGTCGGCGGCGAAGCGGATATCGAACGCGGCGCGCCGCTCGGCGACGAAGGCGGCCCCGACGTCGAAAGCGATTGGGAGTTCAACGAGGACGTCGAGCGCTTCAGTCGCGGGGTCGGCGGGGCCGCGCCCGGTTCGGCGCCCGATCGAGGCGCCGCGCAAAGCGACCTCCCCGACGCCGAGGACGCCGTCGACGACCTGCTCGGCGCTTCGGGTGGCATCGGGAACGGCGCTGCGGCGGCCGTCGACGACCTGCTCGGCGATCGCGGCGCCGACGCGCTGGAGCTGGGCGACGACCTCGCGGACGCCGTATCGGGCGGCGATCCGCAGGCCGGACCCGAGCAGCCGAGCGCGGCGCTGGACCTCGGCGATGCGGACGCGCTCGCAGGCGCCTCGGGCGATCTCGGCGATCTCTCCGACTGGGATCTGTTCGACGACCCGGCGGCGATCGGCGCCTCCCCGGCGGCTGCGGGTGCGGCGGGTCGGGCGGCTGCGTTCGCGCCCGACGGGGCGCGCGGCGAGCCGCGCGTCGAGCTCGCCGTCGCGGTGGCCGAAGACGCGCCGGTCGAACTGCGTTGGACCGATCGGATCGCGCAGGTCGCGGGCTGGGGGGCGGTCGTCGCGCTGCTGGTCGCCGCGCTCGTCGGCGGCGTCGCGTCGCACTCCAGCGACGCGCGCGCGCCGACGGGCCGCTGGAGCGGTGCGGGCTTCGAAGCCGATCAGATCAGCGGCCGCTGGGTGGAGAACGCGGTGGCGGGCTCGATCTACGTGGTATCGGGCCGGATCCGCAACGCCGGGGACGCCGATCGCGCCTCGCGCAGCGCGCTCGGCGTTCGGCTGATCGACGCGACGGGACGCGAGATCGATCGCGATCCGATCCCGCTGGGTCCCGCGCTGCCCGAGCGCATCCTGCGCGAATCCAGCCCGGCCGAGATCGCCGCCTACCAGCAGCGCCGCGCGCCGCGCATCGCCTCGGTGGGCGCGAGCTGGGTCGCGTTCGAAGCCGCGCTCGTCGACGTGCCGCCGTTCGCGCGGCGCTTCGAGCTCCACGCCTACGATCGCGGGTCTTCGAATCCTGCGGATGCTGCTCAGCTCTCGCGCTGATCGCCTTCCGTGACCTTTTCCTGATTCGGGGTCACGTCGATCTCGTCCTTGCCCGAGACGCCGGCCTTGAAGTTCTTGATCGCCTTGCCGAGGCCGCTGCCGAGCTCCGGCAGCCGCCGCGCGCCGAAGACGACGATCACGATCGCGAGGAGAATCAGGAGCTCGGTCGTTCCGATTCCGAACATGTCGGACTCCTACCCAGTGCGCGCGGGCTTCGAGGGGCGGCCAGCCGCGCCGATCCGCTCGCCGCGTGGGCCGCTGGCCCCTGAAGGGTGCCGCTCTGCCCCTCCGGGGTCAATGGCCGCTGCTCGCGCCGCTCGATTGGGGGAGGTTGCGGCGTGCGGTGACTCGCGGTGGCGCGGCTCCATCGCGCGCGGCCGCGCGAGTCGCTTTCCGGCAGCGCCGGACGGGGATCGAGGGCGCAGGACGCGGATCGAGGGCGCCGCCTGCGGTTGCGCGCAACGCGCGCTGCGGCTACGGCGCGCCTCGTCGGTGGACGGCGCCCAGCTCCGCCTCGAGCGCGCGACGCACGAACGCGACGCCCCACGCGGCGCTGCGGCCCGGAACGCCGAGCAGCACGTCGCCGGCCACGCCATCCATCAGCAGCCGCGCGCGCAGCGCGAACGCCTCGGGGTCGCGGACCTCGAACGCGCCGAGCTCGCGGCCCTTGCGGGCGATTCCGGCGAGATCGTCGACCCACGCCTGCTCGAGCGCCCCGACCATCGCGAGCGTCTCCGCCTCGGTGGGCGGGCGCGCGGTCAGCTGGCTCCAGAGGTTCCAGCGCAGGTCGACCCCGCCCTGCGGCAGGTAGAGCGCGACGAAACGGCGCAGCGCGTTGCGCGGCGAGCGCAGGCGGCCGAGCTCGGCTCGCCGTCGCCGCGCGAGCTCCGCCTCGCTCCAGCGCAGCGTCTCGATCAGGATGCGGTCGCGGCGGCCGAAGTAGTAGAGCACGTGGCTCGGGCTGATTCCGGCGCGCGACGCGATGTCCCGCACGGTTACGCGTTCGGGGCCGCGCTCCGCGATGGCCTCGATCGCAGCCGCCAACACGCGATCGCGTTGGTCCGCGCCCTTCGCGCTCGGTGCGCGCAACGCGTCACTCGCAGGCCCGGCTCGATCGCTCACGCGCGCACCTCAGAGCATCCGGTGCGGGATCTCGCCGCCCACCATCGTGAGCTCGACGCGGGTGTCGAGCAGCGCCGCGGGCTCGAGCGCGAAGATGTCGTTCGAGAGCACCGCGAGGTCCGCGTACTTGCCGACGACGATCGACCCGCGGTCGTTCTCGCAGAAGTTCGCCCAGGCGCTGCCCATCGTGTAGCCGGTGATGGCCTGCTCGAGCGTGAGCGTCTCCTCGGTCACCCAGGCGTCCGTGCCGTCCTCTCGCGCGCGCGTCTGCGCGCTGTAGAGCCCGAGCAGCGGGTCCATCTCCGAGGTGTTCCAGTCGCTCGAGAGCGCGAGCACGCCGCCGTGTTCGAGGATCGTGCGCATCGCCCACGCGTAGCGCCAGCGCTGCGGGCCGACGTTCTCCTTCCAGGTGTCCAGGATCTCGGGCCGCGAGTGGCGCGGCTGCATGCAGGCGACGACGCCGAGCGCTCCGAAGCGCTTCAGATCTTCCAGTGTGGACGCCTCGACGTGGACGATCTGGTGGCGGCTGTCGCGGCGGCCATTCTCGCGCTGCGCGTGCTCGAACGCGTCGAGCACGGTGCGCACGCCGCGGTCGCCGATCGCGTGTACGAAGCACTGGAACCCGCGCGCGTCGAGCTTGGCGACGAGCTCGCCGAACTCGTCGTGCTCGTAGTAGCTCTCGCCGACGCTCTCCGGCCGGTTCGCGTAGGGCTCGATCATCGCGGCGAGGTGCGGCTCGATCGTGTCGTCGATGTAGAGCTTGATCGGGCCGGTGCGGAACCAGTCGTCGTCGTAGCTGCGGCGGGCGTCGTCGAACGCGTCGATCTCCGCGTCGCTCGTGCCCACCGGGTGGAAGAGCGCCGCCACCACGCGGCTCGTGAGCGCGCCCTCGTCGCGCGCGCGCACGAAGAGTTCTAGATCGTCGAGCGAGTTCTGCGGCTCGACGACCGTGGTGATGCCGAAGCGCGTCGCCATCTCGAGCGACGCGCGCACGCGCGCGTACTGCGCGTCGAGCGAGAACGCGGGCACCACGTCCTTGAGCGCCGCGAGCCCGGTGCGCGAGAGCCCGTGGGTCGCGAAGTCGTTGATGCAGCCGGTGGGCTCGCCGGTCTTCGGGTCGTGTTCCACCACACCGAAGGGCACGCGCTCGGTATCGCGCGTGATGCCGAACGCCTCCAGGGCCGGCTTGTTGAGCCACGCGGTGTGCACCGCGAGGTCGAGCAGGAACGCGGGCCGCCCGCCCGTCGCGCCCTCGAGGTCCGAGGCGCGCGGCCGGCGCCCGCCCGGAAACGCCGGGTACTCCCAGGTCTCGCCGTACACCCAGCTGGCCTCCGGGTTCGCGTCGAGCCAGTCGGCGATGCGGCGGCGAATCGCGTCGAGCGAGAGCGCGCCGCCGAGGTGCACGGCGTCGCCCCCGGTGCCGAGCCGCAGGTGGTTGTGGGCGTCGATGAAGCCCGGCAGCACCAGGCGGCCGCCGACGTCGATCACCTCGGTGCCGGCGCCGACGTGCTCGTCGACGTCGGCTTCTTCCCCTACCCAGGCGATGCGCCCGTCGCGCACGGCGAGGGCCTGCGCCCACGGCCGCGCCTCGTCCTGGGTCCAGATCCGGGCGTTGCGCACGACTCGATCCATGGCTTCCTCCGAAGGCGTTGGCTCGCCGCTTATTGAACAACGTTCTAGAACAATGTTCAATAGCGCAGAACGCGCGCGGTCTCAATCGCGCGATTTCGGGGGTCTTCGCTCGCGGCGGATCGGCGGATCCAGGTCAAACGGTCGGCGCGATCGCTCTCGTTCGGGCTCTCCGCTTGCGGGCTCGCCAGCGCTCCAGGGTGAAGAGCAGGGCGAGCCCCGCGGATTGCGCGAGCCATCCGCTCGGCTCGGGGAGCGCGACAATCGCGAGTGTGTGGGAGCTGCCCGCCGCGATGTGGCTCGCGGTTCCCGTGACGCCGTTGACGGAGTTGGGAGGTGTCGCCTGACCGTAGTAGTCGTAGCCCCAGCAAACCGCGTTTCCCGTTCCCGCCTGAATCGCGCAGCTGTGGGCATAGCCCGCTGTGATATCCGTCGCGGTACCCGAAAGGCCGTTGACGGCGTCGGGGGGCGTCGCCTGGCCGTATTCGTCTCTGCCCCAGCAGACGACCTCACCCGTGCCCGCTTGGATCGCGCAGCTGTGGCGGAAGCCCGCCGTGATATCCGTCGCGGTACCCGAAAGGCCGTTGACGGCGTCGGGGGGCGTCGATTGGCCATAGAGGTCCCAGCCCCAACAGATGACCTCGCCCGTTCCCGCTTGAATCGCGCAGCTGTGCCTGCCGCCCGCCGCGATGTCGGTCGCGGTTCCCTTGACGCCGTCGACGTCTCTGGGGACCGTCGCCTGGCCGTTGAGGTCCCAGCCCCAGCAGACGACGTCGCCCGTTCCCGCTTGAATCGCGCAGCTGTGGTACTGGCCCACGGCGATGTGAGTCGCAGTCCCCTTGGCGCCGTTGACGTCTCTGGGGGCCGTCGCCTGGCCGATGTACTGGCCGAGGTGATCGAGGTTCGAGCCCCAGCAGACGACGTTTCCCGTGCCCGCCTGGATCGCGCAGCTATGCCAGTCGCCCAGCGAGATCGCCATCGCGGTGCCCGAATTGCCGTTGACCGCGTCAGGGGGCGTCGCCTTACCCTCGCCGTCGTCGCCCCAGCAGATGGCATTGCCCGTGCTCGCCTGAATCACACAGCTGTATCCGTAGCCCGCCGCAATGCCCGTCGCGGTCCCCGAATTGCCGTTGACGGCGTCGGGGGGCGTCGCTTGGCCGGAGCCGTCCGAGCCCCAGCCGACGACCGATCCGGGCCCCCAGAGTGGTTCCAACGTGGGCGTGGGAGTCGGCGTGCGCGTAGGAGTCGGCGTGGGAGTCGGTCCAGTCGGCGTGGGCGTGGATGTAGCAGTCGGCGTGGGCGTCGGCGACCATGGCGGGCCTGTCGGCGTCGCCGAGGGCATCGCGGTCGGCGTGGGCGTGGGCGTCTGAGTCGGCGTCGGCATGTGCGTGCCGGGCGTTGGCGTTCGCGTCGGCGTGGGTGTGGCGGTCGGCGTCGGTGGTGCCGCAGTCGGCGTGGGCGTGGGCGTCTGAGTCGGCGTCGGCATGTGCGTGCCGGGCGTTGGCGTTCGCGTCGGAGTGGGTGTCGCGGTCGGCGTTGGCGTGTGCGTTCCGGGGGTCGGTGTCCTCGTCGGAGTGGGTGTCGCGGTTGGCGTCGGTGGTGTTGCGGTCGGCGTGGGTGTAGGCGTCTGAGTTGGCGTCGGCATGTGCGTGCCGGGGGTCGGTGTCCTCGTCGGGGTGGGTGTCGCGGTCGGCGTCGGCACGTGCGTTCCGGGCGTCGGCGTTCTCGTCGGGGTCGGAGTCGGGCCGGTCGGCGTGGCGGTCGGTGTCGGCGGTGGCCCGGCGGCAATCGCGAGTGTATGACCGCCGCCCGCCGCGATGGCGCTCGCAGTTCCCGCAACGCCGTTGACGTCGTCGGGCGGTGTCGCCTGTCCGTAGGAGTCCTCGCCCCAGCAGACGACCTTACCCGTGCCCGCCTGGATCGCGCAGTTGTGGTCGCTTCCCGTCGCGATGTGGGTCGCGGTCCCGGAAACGCCGTTGATGCTGTCGGGGGGCGATGCCTGGCCGACGTCATCGTAGCCCCAGCAAACGACCTCACCCGTGCCCGCCTGGATTGCGCAGCTGTGGAAGCTGCCCGCCGCGATTTCGGACGCGGTTCCCGCGACGCCGTTCACGGCGTCGGGCGGTGTCGCTTGGCCCTCGGTGGTCCGGCCCCAACAAAGGACGTCGCCGCTTGCCGCCTGGATCGCGCAGCTGTGCCAGTAGCCCGCCGCGATGCCCGCCGCGGTCCCCGTAACGCCGTTGACGGGGTCCGGAGGGGTTGCCTGGCCGTATTGGTTCTGACCCCAGCAGATGGCGTTGCCCGTGCCCGCCTGGATCGCGCAGCTGTGGTTACCGCCCGCCACGGTGTCGGACGCGGTTCCCACGACGCCGTTGACACTGTCGGGCGGTGTCGCCTGGCCGTCGGTGTTCCGGCCCCAACAAACGACGTCGCCGCTTGCCGTTTGGGTCGCGCAGCTGTGGGAGCTGCCCGCCGCGATGCTGGACGCGGTTCCCGCGACGCCGTTGACGCCGTCGGGCGCCGTTGCCTGGCCGTAGGTGTTCACGCCCCAACAAACGGCGTCGCCGCTACCCGACTCGATCGCGCAGCTGTGGTTCCCGCCCGCCGCGATGTCGGAAGCGGCCAACGCACCGCTGTTGTCGGCGTCAGGCGGTGTCGACTGGCCGGCGTGGTTCCAGCCCCAGCAGAAGACGCTGCCCGTGCCCGCCTGGATCGCGCAGTTGTGGTCGTAGCCCACCGCGACGTCCGTCGCGGTACCCGTAGCGCCGTTGACGGCGTCGGGGGGCGTCAACTGGCCGAAGCCGTCGTTGCCCCAGCAGACGACGCTGCCCGTGCCCGCCTGGATCGCGCAGCTGCTGGGGCCGGTCGCCGAGATCGCGGTTGCGGTTCCCGCAGCGCCGTTGACGGCGTCGGGGGGCGTTGCCTCGCCCTGGCTGTTCCGGCCCCAGCAGACGACGTCACCGGAGCCCGCGCGGATCGCGCAGCTGTGGTATTCGCCCGCCGCGATCCGCGTAGCGGTTCCCGAAACGCCGTTGACGGAGTCGGGGGGCGTCGCCTGACCGTCTGAGTTTCGGCCCCAACAGACGGCGTTGCCGCTTTCCGCCTGGATCGCGCAGCTGTGGTAGCCGCCCGCCGCGATGTCGGTCGCGGCCCCCGCAACGCCGTTGACGGCGTCCGGGGGCGTCGCCTGGCCGTATTCGTCCCACCCCCAGCAGACGACGTTGCCCGTGCTCGCCTGGATCGCACAGCTCTGGCCCCCGCCCGCGGCGATCTCAGTTGCGGCTCCCGCAACGCCGTTGACGGCGTCCGGGGGTGTCGCCTGGCCGTATTCGTCCCACCCCCAGCAGACGGCGTTGCCCGTTCCCGCCTGGATCGCGCAGCTGTGGTCGAAAGAGTTGTAGCCCGCCGCGACGTGCGTCGCGGTCCCCGAAACGCCGTTGACGCTGTCGGGCGGCGTCGCCACACCGAAGTAGTCCTCTCCCCAGCAGACGACGTTGCCCGTGCTCGCCTGGATCGCACAGCTCTGGCCGCCGCCCGCGGCGACGTCGGACGCGGCCCACGCGCTGCCGCCCGCGCCTGGGGGCGTCGCCTCGCCGTAGTCGTTGCGCCCCCAGCCGACGACTGATCCAGCCGGTACGGCCGCTTCTGCAGTGCCACCGAGCGTCAGGCACAGCAGCGCGATGGGGATGGCGTGCGGAATGGGGTCGGCGGTGCGCGTCGTCGGGGGCATCTCGGCCTCGCCGCCTGCGGTGGCCGCATCCGGTCGAATCGGCTTCGGGGCGATGGCGGCTCGAGAGGTCGCCGATACGCGCTCGGAAGCCGACGCGGGCTCGCGGCCGGATGGCGCAACGACACCACACTACGCCAATCCCTCGAAGAATCAAATCAATATTTCACATCTGATCATTTCCAACGATCCGCTCGAATGACATTCGTGAATCATCGTTCGCTCGATCATTTGGGCCGCCGCAATCGCTGGTCGCCGGGAATCGGCCGGAACGGCCCGATCGCGCGATTTGATCAACAGGTTCGGGGAGTTCGCTGCTCGAACGGCAGCGGCACCCGATGGGCGCCGCGCTCGACGCGCGTCCCCTCGCAAAGACGCGTCGGCTCGACGCGCCGCCGCCCGTCGTCAGCCCAGACCCGCGCCCGGCGCGAAGCGGCGCCACATCATCAGCAGGCCGAGCGCGAGCAGCAGGCTCGCGAGCAGCGCGAGCGGGTTGCCGGGTGCACGGCGGTGGCGCAGCAGGATCGCGGGGCGCGTCTCGAGGCCCTCGATCGCGAGCTGCGAGCCGTCGGCGAGCCGCTTCGCATCGCGCGGCGATAGGGAGAACGTCTCGGCGCCGCCGCCGTCGCGCGTCACGCGCAGCTGCGCGAAGCCGCTCTGGCCCTCGTGCAACGGCGGGTGCAGGAAGAGCAGCTCCGCGCGCAGGTCGCCGAGCTCGCAGCTTCCCTCGACGGGCACGTCGCAGCGCTGATCTCCGCGCGCGAGCCGCAGCGTCGGCACGTTGTGCGCGCGGATCAGCAGCATGAGCTCGCTGCCGAGCCCGCGCGAGAGCGGTCCGTTGTAGTAGACGGCCGTCTCCGATACGGGCGTGTCGGCGCTGCGGGTTTCCACGTGCGCGCGCAGCTGCTTCAAGCTGCCGTCGCGGTTGGGCTCGACGTCGAGTCTGAGGACGCGCGCCTCGTGTCCGTCGCCGATCGGTGTCCAGCTCGGCCCCACGAGCGTGCGGCCCAGCTCGCCGCCTCCGAGGCCGCCCACGCCGTGCGCGAGCAGTCCGACGAGGAACGCGACGTGGATCAGCGCGGGCGCGTAGTGGCGCGGTGCGCGGATACCCGCGCGCCACTTGCGCGCGACGTTCTGCCAGGTGGCGAGCGTCGCGTTGAGCGCGTAGAGCGCGAGCACCGGAACCAGCAGGTAGAACCAGAGGTGGACGGCCGACGGCGCGTCGAAGAACGCGCGGATGTCGTCCATCTCGACCGTCGCCGACGCGCCCTCGCGCGTGGCTGCGAGCGCGATCGACCCGACCGCGAGCAGCAGCACGGTGGCCTGGCCGCAGATCGCCCCCAACCCCTGCGACGACAGCCACGCCCAGCGGCTCGCACCCGCGTCGGCGGCGTCGCGTTCGGAGGCGCGGCGGGCGCTGGGATCAGAAAGCATGGCTCGACCGGCCGAAGAAGAACGAGGTGCCCACGTAGGCGACGATCACCCACGCGAAGCCGGCGAGCGCGAGCGCGGGCCGCACCCATTCGCGCGCAAAGAGAGAGGGCGTGAGCCGCAGGTGGACGAAGCTCGCGTAGTGGAACCAGAGGATCACCGACCAGATGATCTTGACGTCCCACATGAAGTAGGCGCCCCACGCCACCACGCCCCAGAAGCCGCCGCAGATCATCGAGAGCGACCAGAGCGCGAAGCCGTTGAGCGCGAGCCGATCGATGCGCGCGAGCCACTTGGGATCGCGATCGCGAAACCACGCCAGCGCGGCGGCCGCGGCGGCCGTCCAGACTGCGTAGGCGAGGAACGAGAGCGGCACGTGCAGCGGGTACCAGACGGTGCGCATCAGCGGCGGCGGAAAGCTCAGCTCGATCGGAAACGAGAGCGCGGTGGCCATCGCGGCGCAGACCACCGCGACGATCGGCGCGGCGTAGAGCCGGACGTCGCGCCACGTGATGCAGCCGACCACCGCCAGCGCGAGCGCCGCGGCCGAGAACGACTCCATCTTGTTGGTCAGCGGAAAGAACTCGATCGCGAGGCCGCGCGTGAGCGTCGCGCCGAGATGAATGATGCCGCCGATCCCGAGCAGCCAGAGGCCGAGCCTCGGGCGCGCGAGGCAGGCCGCGAGCGCGGCCGCGTAGCACGCGAGCGCGGCGTAGAACGGGCCGGCGACGGCGACGGGGGGCGCAACGTCGAGACCGCTGGCGAATTCGGGCATGGGCTGTGATTCCACTGCAGAGGCCGAATCGTCACCCGTCCGCCGACGCGGTGCGCGCCCGATTCGGTCGGGCCCGTCGTTGCGGCCGGAACTCTACAGCATCCGAACTGGGGGATCCGCATGTCCCGAGCTCCCGCACTGGCGAATCGTCGACGCGACGCGCCGGGTCGGGTCAGTGACCGTTCACGCCCAGCTGGGTTACTGGTTTAGGGAGCTCCGCGGCTTGGATCGCCTGATCGTCGAAATCATCGCAGGGCGCCGGGCGTCGTGGGTAGGAGATCGGGAGCACCGTGGAATTCACCCCGGAAGACGTCGGGTCCGCATCGAGTCTGGCCCTGGTCGACATCGCCATCATCGTCGGCTTCCTGATCGTCGTGATGCTGGTGGGCTGCATGATGTCCAGGGTCGCGTCGAAGGGGTTGAACGACTACTTCCTCGGTGGCCGGCGCATACCCTGGTGGATCCTCGGAGTCTCCAACGCCACGTCGAACTTCGACATGGCCGGCACCATGGTGATCGTCGCCGTGGTCTTTTCGCTCGGCTTCAAGGGCTATCTCGTCGAGCTCCGGGGCGGCACCGGGATGGCCCTGGCGTTTCTCGTGGTATTCCTGGCCAAGTGGCTGCGGCGCAGCCGCGTGATGACGTCGGCGGAGTGGATGAAGCTGCGCTTCGGCACCGAGACCCAGGGGAAGTGGGCCCACATCCTCAGCGCCATCGCGAACATCGCCCTGTCGCTCGGCATGATCGTGTATTTCTCGGAGGGCGCGGGCAAGTTCCTGACCCACTTCCTGCCCCTCTCCGAAGTCAGCTGCACCTCCATCATGGTTTCCATCGGTCTGTTCTACACGCTGATCGCCGGATTCTACGGGGTCGTCTCGACCGACGTGGTGCAGATGGTACTGCTGATCTTCACCGCGGTCTTCGTGAGCGTGCACGCATTCGTCATGCGCCCCGACGTCGAGCTGCCCGCCGGTTTTCTCGACTTCGACCTCGCGAGGCCTGCAGGCCTGGGTCATGCGCTGTTGGCCAAGGATCCCGGCCAATGGGAGCCGGTCCTCGGCATGTTCGGCCTCTGTGTCGTCATGTGGTTCTGCCGAACCGCGATGGAAGGCATGGGCGGCGTCGGCGGATACACCGACCAGCGTTTCTTCGCGGCCCGAACCGAGCGGGAGTCGAGCCTCGTCGCCATGCAGGCCATCATCCTCTCCATCTTTCGCTGGACGCTGGTCGCCGGGCTCGTGGTCATGGGATACGCCGTTCTGCAGGCGGGCGGCCCCGCTGCGGACGTCATCAACAGCGACGCCGAGAACGTTCTGCCGGTGGTGCTCAGCCAATATCTGCCGGCCGGAGTGCGCGGCCTGGTGGTTGCGGGTTTGATTGCGGCGGCCATGTCGACGTTCGACTCGACGTTGAACGCCGGCGCGGCCTACCTGGTGAGGGACATCTACCAGGGCTACGTCAACCCCCAGGCTTCGCCGGAAAGGCTCGTGGCGATGTCGCGCTGGGCCACCGTGGGCTTGTGCGTGGCGGGCGTGGCGCTCACCGTCGTGGTGCCGAACATCAGCGCGATCTGGGGGCTCATCACGATGGGAATTGGAGCCGGGATGTTCGTGCCCCTCGTGTTGCGTTGGTACTGGCCCCGATTCAACGGCTACGGCTTTGCGGTGGGTACGGGTGCCGGCATGACGGCCGCGCTGGTCTTCCAGGCGGGGCTGGGTTGGCCGCTGTATTACTCGTTTCCGACCGTGATCGGCATCGCGGTGGTCGGCTCCATCGTGACGGCCGTGTCGACTGCGCCGGTTCCCGAGCCCGTGCTGATGCGCTTCAAGCTGCAGATCAATCCGTGGGGTTTCTGGCGCAGATACGAGAAACGCGCGCTGGAGCTCGGCAAGCTGAGCGAAGCCCAGCGCATCGGTCGCGCCGTCGAGAACCGAAACGGTGTCATCTCGCTCCTTCTCTCGGTGCCCTTCCAGTTCTCGATCCTCCTCGCGGCGATGAGCTTCATCTTCCACGCGTGGGAGCGGTTCTCGATGTTCGCCATCATCTCGGCCGTCTGCGGCATTGGCCTCTACTTCGTCTGGTACAGGAACCTCAAGTCCGACGAGCAGAGCGCGATCGAGGACGCCGAATACGACGCCGCCCAGCCGTGACGCCAGCGCCGTCTCGGCGCTGCCCGCATCGTGGCCTTCGAAATCGCCCCCACCCGCGCCGAAAAGCGGCCGCGAGCGGATGCGGATCGCCCTCGAGGCTCGTCAGGCGCGGTTGAACGCGGGCGGGTAGCGCACCACGCCGATCGAGCAGTCCGCGCCGTGTACTTCGGAGGCTTGCGCGATGGCCTCCTCGATCGTCTCGGTGGGCGTGAAGCCGAGGTGGCGCGCGAGGTGGGGCGCCTCGATGCCGGCCACGAAGATCCGGTCCGCGTGGCGCAGGCGCTTGAGCGGGTGGGCGGCCATCAGCCCGTGCACGGGGTGGAAGCCGTAGGCGTGGCGGTACTTGTGGATGTAGTCGGACCGGCTCGCGAACTCGTCCTCGTAGCGCTCCATGATCTCGTGCGGGTCGCGCGTGTCGGCGAGCACGCGATCCCAGACCTCGCGATAGCTCGGGTGGGAGTCGTCGTTCCAGCGATCGGGGCAGGGCGTCGCCATGATCACCGAGCAGCCGGGCTTGCCGAGCGCCTCGATCACGCCTCCGAGGTAGCCGAGCCCCGTGCTCGAGAGCGTGAGCAGCGGGTTCATCACACTGAACGCCGCGTAGGGGCTCCACTCGGGCACCCCGTAGAGCACCACGTCCACCTTCTCCGACACGAGGTCGCGGCGGTCGCCGTGCTGAGAGCGCTCGAGCGCGAGCACTTCCGCGCGGCAGGCCGCGACGCTGCCCGCCCAGACGCGCCCGACCTGCAGCGGGTTGGCCATCGAGGTCTCGAGCTTGAAGATCCGCTCCGCGCCGAGCGCCTCGTCGACCACCGCCCCCATCGCGTCGAGCATCTCGTGCATGCGGTTGCGGCCGAGCGACATGCTCATGATCTCGGGCGTGTGGTGCCAGCGGATCGAGCGCCAGCTCGAGAGGCCCACGCAGATCGACTTCCAGCCGCCGTTGAACGCGCGCGTGGTCGCGGTGTTCAGGTAGATGGTGAGGTCGTCGTCGACGACCCGCCGGTTGAGCTCGACGTCCCAGCCCTGCGGCGTCTTGCCGAGGTGAACCAGGCCGTCGGGGTCCTCGGCGTCGTGGCAGACGATGCGCTCGGCATGGGCGGCCACGAGGTCCTTGCCGAGCACGCGCGCGAGCTCGTCGTGCCTGAACTTCCGGTGCAACGCGTTCGCACACAGCAGGGTGACGCGCTCGGCCGGCACGCCGCCGGCATCGAGCTCGGCGAGAATCAGCGGGATCGCGGTCTGCCAGGCGGGCGCGTAGCAGAGCACCGTCGGATCGTCGAAGGCCAGCGTGACGCGCCAGCCCGGGCGCACGATCTCGCGCAGCGGCGATCGGTCCAGCGGGTTTGCGAGCGCGTCGCGGTAGGCGGCGCCGAGGTCTTCGACGGGCGGCGTCTTCGACGAGAGGCCCCCCGGAGCGACCAGCTGCGCGTGCTCGGGCAGCATCGCCGTCACGCTGCGCGGTCCGCAGACGAGCTCGACCTCCATCGCGTCCTCCTCTACCCGGCGAACCCGGGCGCCCGTGGTCGCCGCGGGGTCAGCTGAAGTGCCGCTCGAGGTAGGCGTTCACCTTCCGGACCTGCTCCCGCTCGATCGCATCCTCGAGCAGCGCGATCCGATCGCCGCGGAAGGTCGCGCGCTCGACGCCCTCGAGGACGAGGTCCGGGCAGCCGGCCTTCTCGTAGGTACCGCGCCAGCGCATCTCGAACCAGTCGCTTCCGGACTTCGGCTCGCCGACGGGTTCGACCCGGCGCGTGTCGAACTTCCGATCGAACTCGTTCACCGAATTTCGCAGGTAGTCGATCAGCTGGGCGCGGCCCTCGTGGCGCCCGCCGAACGGTGACTCGCCGTCGATCGCGTAGACCGCGTCCTCGGTGAAATGCGCCTCCAGCCGCGTCCAGTCGTCGTCCGCATAGGTCTTCTCGAAATCGGTCGCGTACTCGAAGAATCGCTTCGCGGGTTCCATGGCGCCCTCCTTTCGCTCGCGGGATCGCGATCGCGAAACACTAGCAGTGAACCGGAAGTCCGACGCGCAGCCGCGATGGTTCGGTCGCCTTGCCGTCCGCGCCGCGCAGCGCCGAGCCGGCCGCGGCCAATACGGTCAGCGCTCGCGCGCGTTCGAAGCGGGGATGCTCGTGCCCCCGAGGGAGTGGTGCGGGTGAACCGTGATACCATCCGCCCGCGAGCGCTCCCGCGATGGCTCCGCGCGCCGCTTTCGCGGGCGGTGGCGCGTGGGGTGGAGGTCCCGGCGATGTGGAACCTGAGCGAATCCGAGCTCCTGCTCACGGTCGCCGAGCTCGCGGTCGCGTTCGCGGGTTTCGCGAGCCTCGCGAGCATCCTGCGCCGTCGGCTCGCGAAGGACGACCCGCGCGTCGATGCGGGTCGGCTCCTGAACATGCTCCTGGTGAGCCTCTCGCTCACGCTGCTGTCGCTCGTGCCCTTCGTCCCGATGTTGCTGGAATGGTCGACGCGCCAGGTCTGGGGCGCGTCGGGCGCGGTGGGTTTCGCAGCGATGAGCGTTCTGAGCTGGAGTGCGCTGCGGCGCGCGGCCGAGATGCGGCGCTACCCGGGCTTCAACCCGGCCGCCAACGCAATCAATCACGCGCTGTTCATCGCAGCCGTGATCGGCTTCCTGTTGAGCGCGTTGGGTTTCCCGCGCGTCAATCCGGCCGCGAGCTACTTCGCGAGCATCGCGCTGCTGCTGTGCAGCTGCGCGATCCTGTTCTTCCGCGTGATCGCCTCGCTCGTGCATCCCGGCGATCCCGATTCCGCGTAGCGGGGCGCGCGGCCGGCCGCGCGCATCGCAACGCGCGGCGCTCGGGCCGCGGGGCGCTCGCTGTCGCGCGCCGCGCTCGCGAGCGCCGAGTCGTGATAGACTGCGCGCGA
>JBFGGA010000076.1:0-15457 GCA_041579295.1 Myxococcota bacterium
CCCATGTACGAGCTGTGGGACGAGATCTGCACGATCATGCGCCGCTACGACGTCAGCCTGTCGATCGGTGACGGGCTCCGTCCCGGCGGGCTCGCCGACGCCACCGACCGTGCCCAGCTCGCGGAGCTTCAGACCATCGGCGAGCTGACCGAGCGCGCCTGGGTGCACGGCGTGCAGGCGATGATCGAAGGCCCCGGGCACGTGCCGCTCGACCAGATCGAATACAACATGAAGCTCGAGCGCCGGCTCTGTCACGGGGCGCCCTTCTACGTGCTCGGGCCGCTCGTGACCGACATCTTCCCGGGCTACGACCACATCACGAGCTGCATCGGCGCGACCGCCGCGGCCTATCACGGCGCGTCGATGCTCTGCTACGTGACCCCGAAGGAGCACCTGGGTCTGCCGAAGCGCGACGACGTGAAGCAGGGCTGCGTGGCCTACCGGATCGCCGCCCACGCGGCGGACGTGGCCCTCGGGGTGCCGGGCGCGCGTGATCGCGACGACGAGCTCACCCGGGCGCGCGCGGCGCTCAACTGGGAGAAGCACTTCGAGCTCAGCTTCGACCCGGATACGGCGCGCGCCTTTCACGACGAAGACCTCGACGTCGACACCGACTTCTGCGCGATGTGCGGCCACGATTGGTGCTCGGTTCGCATCAGCAAGGAGATCGCCGAGTTCGGCAGCGGCAAGGACGCGGCGTACGCGTGGGATCGCGCGAAGATCAGCGCGGCCCTGACCCCGGAGCAGCGGAAGATCCTCGAGAAGCGCGGCGTGCTGGACGCGACCGCGATCCACCGGCTCGCGCACAAGACGCGCGCGGCGATGGGCAGCGAGCGCGGATCCAAGGCGGCCTGCCACAGCGACTCGACGAGCCCGGGCGAGGCCAACCTGCTGCAGATCGACGCGCTGGACGAGCCCGAGCTGCGGCCGCCGCCGGCCTGAGCGACCCGCCCAGACGAGTACGCCCCAGGACCGTGCGGTCCCGGGGCGCCGTGTCCACAGCCTCACCCCCCCCTGGTTTGACTGGAACACCCTATTCAACGACCGGCGGTGCGTATCCTTGAGTCGTTTTTGCCGCAGCGAGAATTTTTCCTGCGGCCCGGCTGCGCGTCCGCGAGGGCGCGTTTCAGGCGCGCCCGGATGGCAAAATCGGGGGGATTCAGCCTCAGCGCTCGTTGGCGGCCGCGCTCTCGGGCTCGACCCACTCGATCCGGCTGTAGTCGAACCTGCCCTCCGAGATCAGGTTGAACTTCAGGATCTGGAAGTACGGGGAGAGGTCGAAATCCCGCGGCGTGAGCATGGTCGGGTGGCGCCGGCGGTAGAGGCCCAGGTGGCGGTTGCGGCGCCGGCGCGGGAACAGCGACCAGCGCCTCCGGCGCACGAGCGCGCCCTGGACGCCCGAGCCCTCCGGATAGGTGACCGAGGGCAGCACCGGAAAGCCCACCTTGTGGAAGAGCTGCCCGAGCAGGCTCGTACAGATCACCTGGCTCGACGCGCCGCTGCCGAAGCGCAGCGCCTCCTCGCGGTGCCGGCCGGGCAGCAGCGAGACGAAGATCAGGTGGAGCGCGAGATCGAGGATGTTGCGCAGGTCGTAGCGCCAACCGATCGCCGCCACCGCGTCGTCGAGGATGATCTTGAGGTGATCGGAGCGCAGCCGATGCGGGCGGCAGAGGCGGATGTTGTAGTCGATGTACTTCTCGAGCGGGGAAGCGACGACGCCGTCGAACAGCGCCTCCACGATGAGGTGATCCGCGGAGTCGCCGAACATCTCGCGGGCGCGCCGCTTGAGCTCGGCGTCGCGACGCAGCAGCTCGTCGCCGATGTAGAGCACGGCGTGCGACCACGAGCTGCGCGTGAGGTACTTGATGACCGCGGAGACGCGCTGGTCGCCGTCGACGAGCAGCACGTCGCCCTTGCGGATCGTGGATTGGAGCTGCTCGAAATCGTTGCGACCGCGCAGGTCGTAGTGGCCGAGCGGCTCGGACATGTAGCGCGCGAGCCAATTGGTCAGCCAATCGCGGATGCCTCGCCTCGGCGTGGAGTCGTGCGCACCTCGATGGGTCATTGCCGCCGCGCGCCTCCGCTGGCCGCGCTCTTTACACCCCGGCGAAGCTCGCGGAGAATGGGCGCCATGGCCGATTCGAGGGCGACGCGCGAGCCGGCGCTGCGCCAGGCCGCGCTGCGCAGCTGCCTCTGGCTGCTGCTCGGCGGCTGGTTCGGCTCGTACCTGTGCTTCGGCGCGGTCGTCGCGCCGACCGCATTCGCGGTGCTGCCGTCGACCGAATTGGCGGGCGAGCTCGTCGGTCCGGTGCTCACGAAACTCCACGTCTACGGCGCGCTCGCGGGTGTCGCGCTGGCGCTCGTCTCGAGGTCGCTCGGCCGCGGCCCGCTGCTGGTGGCCGCTCCGCTCGCGCTGAGCGCGCTGTGCCTCTACTCCCACTTCGGCGTTACCACCGCATTGACTGAGATTCGAGACCTGGCCTTCGGGTCGGGCGGGGACCCCGAGGCCGCGGCCCGCTTCGCCGCGCTCCACCGCGTGTCGCTCGCCATCTTCATCGGCGTCGGGATCGCGGTCACCGCGTTGATTGGCTTGCAGGCGCGAGCGGACGCTCGAGACCTGAGGTAATTTTCCTACAAGGCCGAGCCCGCGCGCCAGAACAATCGCAAAAGCGCGGCCTTGGAGGGCAAATTTCGTAGCCCTTTGCAGAGCGCTGGTGTATCCTTTCGCGAATTCACTGAAATTCTCTTTAATTTCAGTAGGTTACAGCATTTTTTGGCGCGTTCCGCGCAGCGCCTGGGGCGCGGGTTCGGGGATCGATGAAGGCGGAATCGAGCAGCTGCGCAGACGCGGGGCGGAGCGCCGCTCGATCACCGAGCAACCCGGATAGACCTGTGGGCAGAGAGGGCACGGATCCGATGGACGTCAAGATCAAGGCCACGGTGAATTTCACCGTCTCCGATACAAGTATGGAGGACGCGCTGGCCGAGTACGACGAGCTGACGGTCGAGGGACTGATCGGAGAGATCCTCGACAAGTCGATCGCCTGCGACGAGATCAGCGTGAAGGTCATCGAGGGCCCCAACAACCTCGAAGAGTTCGATCAGCTCAACACCTGATCGCCCGCTTCCGGCGTCGTTTTCAAAACAGTGAGAGCTGAACCGGCCCGCGACCGCCGAGTGCGCGGCGGCCCGCGGTAGCGAGCGGCGCGGGGCAGCGATCGCGCGCGGGGGCGACCTCGGCGTTCGCGCCGCGAGGGGCCGGCCGGTAGATGCCCTGCTCGCGAGCGAACTCGAGCAGCTCCATGTTGAAGGCCCGGAAGCGGACGCCGTGGTTGAAGTGGCGCAGGTGCGCGAGCTCGTGGCAGAGCGTGCTCACGAGGCTCGAGTAGCGCAGCGGGCGCCCGGTGACCGCGTGGCGCAGCCGGATCCGGATCACGCCGTCTTCGTAACAGATGCCGTAACGGCGCTTGACGTTCGCGCGCTCCGGCTCGATCGATCGGTAGCGCAGGCCGAATCGCCAGGCGATCCGCCGCGCGTCCCGGTTGAGGCGCGCGATCAGGCGTCTGGATGTTTCGCGGTCGCTCTCGCCCCCGAGGCGCTTCACGCGGTCGATTCTTCCGTCGGCGGCCGGTCGCGTCAAGGGATGCCGCGCCTCGCGGGCGGCCGTCCGAAGCAGAGTAGGCCGAGAGGGGGTCGCTTTCGAGGCCCTCAGGCCGATTCGACGCGGTATTCGAAAAATCGCGAAATCTCGAGAACACGTCCAAAAAACTTCGAAATTTCGAGATTCGCTCTCTGGCGAGCGGAGCCTTCGGCGAGCCCGCGCGGGGCGCGAATGAACCTGAAAGCCGGCTGCGAAGTATCTGGAATGAAATCGCGATCCGGTTTGCAAACACCGGTTTCTCGTCGGTACCCAGGCGATCCTCTCATACCTGATCTTGTGTAGACGAGCCGGGCGCGATCGGAGCCGATGGGGATTGCGGGAAGCGCCGGAAGTTGATTTACTGCGCCCTGCGCCGGGGAGCCTTCTCGGGAATCCCGGCAGATTCGTCACATAAGTGCTGAGATTCGGTGGAACATGAGCACCCCCTGCATGTTCTGGAACGACCTCGTGCGCGGTCTCGAAGCAGAGACGCCTCCGTTCGTGATCGACGCGTGGGTTCGGCCCCTCATCGCAGAGACGAACGGCGATCGGATCCGGCTGCTCTGCCCCTCGGCGCTGCACCGCGATCGCTTTCGCGATCGCTTCCTCGACCGCATCCGGGCGCTCGCAGAGGCGCACACCGGCGAGCCCGTCGAGATCCAGCTCGACGTGGAAGCCCGCCTTCCGGCGGAGCAGCGCGCGATCGCGCCGGCGACGAAGCGCCCCGAGCGAGAACGCGCGCCCGCGACCCATCCCGCGGCGAAGCGCCCCGAGCGACGTCGCGCGCGCGCGCCCGAACCCGCGGCCGGAGCGCCGCCGGCGCGCGCGCCCGTGCAACGCGCGTTGCCCTACGCGTATACGTTCGAGAACTTCGTGGTGGGCGCCTGCAATCGACTCGCGCGCGAAGCCGCGCTGGCGGTCGCGCGGGGCACCCAGCACGAACTCAATCCGCTCTACCTCGCGTCCGCGCCCGGGCTCGGAAAGACCCACCTCGCCCGGGCCATCGCCGAGGCCCGCGCGAAGACCGACGGGCGGGTGATCTACACCTCGTCGGAGGCCTTCACCAACCAGTTCACGACCGCGCTTCGCGAGCGCAAGATGGGTGCGTTCAAGAAGCGCTTTCGCCAGTGCTGTGAGCTGCTGTTGGTCGAGGACGTGCAGTTCCTCGGTGGCAAGAAGGCGACCCAGTTCGAGCTGTTCCAGACCCTGAGCCACCTCGTGGACGTCGGGGCGCGGGTCGTTCTGACCGCGGACCGATTGCCCGGCGAGATCGCGGGCCTCGACGAGCGCGTTCGCTCGCACATGACGGCGGGTCTGGTCGCGACCCTGGAGCCTCCCGACGCGCTGGTGCGGCGCGAGATCCTGCGCGCCAAGGCCGCGAGCGGCGGCATCCGCCTTCCCGAAGACTGCCTGGATCTGCTCGTGGACGTCGTGCGCGGCAGCGTGCGCGACCTCGAGGGCACGCTCGTGCAGCTCGTGACGACCGCGTCGCTGCTCAAGCGCCCGATCGACCTCGAGCTCACCGGGCAGGCGCTCGAAAAGGTTGCGACGCCGCGCCGCGCGAAGCGGCGCCTGACGGTCGGGGCCATCATCGAGGTCGTCGCGAAGCTCTACGAGACCACGCCGGCCGCGCTCGCGTCCCGATCGCGGCGCAAGGAGGCGGTGGTCCCGCGCCAGATCGCGATGTATCTGTGCCGGCGCTACACCGACCGGCCGGCCTCGGCGATCGCCCGGGCCTTCGCGCGCAGTCACCCGTCGGTGCGCAACGCGGAGCGCGTGGTCGAGCGGCGGATGCTCGAGAGCGCCCCGTTCCGCTACCGGGTCGAGGCCGTGTCGGCGCGGCTCGACGAGCTGGAGCGTCAACCCGCCTGATCTCCGATCTTCGGAAGCGCGAAGCGCGCGCTTCGATCGCCGATCCCCTCGCCGCCGACGGCTGGCTGGCTCGGCCCCGCACTCGCCCTCGAGGTCAGCTGCGACGAGCCGCTCTGCGTCGAGGGCGCTCTCGTCCGGGTCGTGCGCTCGGGCGCCGCGGCTTCGCGCACGCCGCCTTGCTCGGGCTGGTCGGCGCGGGTACGGTCCGCCCGCATGTCGACGAGACCTCGCCGGAGACGAGGAGAATTGCGCTGGAACGCCGCGCTGCTCGTTCTGCTGGCCGCCTGCCCGGGTCCAACGGATTCCGTCGAAGATTCGACGGCGTCGCATGGCGCTGCTCCCGCGACGCCCGACATCGCAGAGTTCGAACGCCTGAAGGCGCTGGGATACATCGATGAAACCCTGGAACCGGTGGACCCCGAGCGCACCCGGGTGGTCCATTGGGATCGAGAACGTGCGCAGGACGGGTATCGCCTGTACTGCAATCGAGACGGAGCCGTCGCAGAGCTCATCGAAATCGACGGATCGCCGGTGCACAGCTGGCGGGACACCGGGACCCTCCACTGGATGGCCTGCGCGTTGATGGCGAACGGTGATCTCGTCGTCGTCGGTGCGGTGTATCCAGAGGAGAAGGGATCCCCGCCGCTGGATGAGCACCGACACATCGCGCGGCTCGACTGGGATGGTCGACCCGTGTGGCACAGGAACATCACCGCGCACCACGACGTGTTCGTCGTGGACGATGGAAGCCTGATTACCCTCACCCTGGGATATCGCGACGAGCCGAGCATCGATTCGGAGTGGCCCGTTCGCGACGATTTCCTGGTTCGAATCTCCGGCGACGGCGAAGTGCTCGAAGAGCGCTCGATACTCGACGCATTCCGCTCCAATCCCGACGAGTTGAGCATCCAGCCGGTGGAGCCCAAGAACCAATGGGGTCGGCGGCACGTCGACCTGATCCATGCCAACAGCGTCAGCACCGTGGATTGGAAGCATCTGGAAGAACGCCACGAGATCTATGCTCGGGGCAATGTCGTCGTGACCAGCCGGAATCAGGACCTGGTTGCGATCATCGAGTGGGCGAGCAACGAACTCGTCTGGGCCTGGGGGCAGGGCCAGCTCAGCGGCCCCCACGAGGGCCAGGTGCTCGCCAACGGAAACGTCCTGATCTTCGACAACGGAATCGCCAGCAAGCGCTCGCGAGTGATCGAGGTCGACCCGCTGAGCAGGGAAATCGTCTGGGAGTACACGGCCCCGGTTCCGGCGGACTTCTTCACACCGGGGAGAGGCGGCGCGCAGCGGCTGGACAACGGCAATACACTCGTCACCAACTCGAATCACGGACAAGCGTTCGAGGTGACGCCCGAGGGCGAGATGGTCTGGGAATTCCTGAATCCCCATCTGAACGAGGAACGACACCGAAAGACCTTTCGCCGGATGCAGCACCTGCCCCGCGGGTTCGTGGAAGGGATCCTCGCCGAGCGAGGGGCGGCGCCGACGGGCTCCTGATGCGCTGCGGTCTATGGCGTCGTCGAGGTGAGGGGATCCCGTGTCACGCCGGGAAACATCGCGAGAGCGGTGACCAGCGCGAAGCCGAGGCCAGCCAGGCCGAGCCCCCATCGGAAGGAGGCGGGGCGGTACTCGAACTGCAGGAGATGACGGCCCGCGGCGATCGGACCTCCGATGAAGATCCCGTTGGTGGGAACGGCCTCCCGAGCGGGCTGCCCGTCGACGCGGATGCGCCACCCCGGTGCCCACGCCTCCAACACGACCAGCCATGCGGGAGTGGAGCTCTCGACCTGGACCAGGATCCGGTTGAAGCCGCGCTCGACGATCTCGGCGCGAGGCGGCGTCGTTCGCGGGGATGGAGAGGCGTCGTTGGAAACGCCCTCCACCGTCGCGACCCGCCGTGGGTCGAAGTCGGGCCGTCTCAGCTGCTTCATGGCCGCCTCCAGATCCTCGACCTCCACGGTCTCGGAGACGGCGAAGGCTTCGGGGAGGGCGTCGGCGAACTCCCAGATCGTCAGGTCTGCGGAGAAGACCGGTCGCATGCCGCTCAGCGCCGCCTCTCGGGGGCCCACGATCCAGCGCGCGCCCAGCAGCGGGAACAGGGGGGAATCCAGCGACGTCGGATCGCCAAGAGCCCCGACGCTCCAGGCACTCAGCCGCCCCCAGCGGATCTCGGAGAGGAGTTGGTCGAGGGATTGGGGGTGCATGGGCGCAAAGCCGCCGACCTCGCGCAGGCCGAAGAACGAGAGAGCGCTTCCCTCCACGAAGTCTTCACGCGCAGAGCGCGCGGGCAGATAGCGGGCGATACGCGCATTGGCAGCGTTCTCCCGCAGCCAGCTCAGCGCGGGAGTCTCGGGAAACACCCGAGACAGCGGGCGAACCACTCGATAGGGCACCGCAAAACTCAGCAATTCAAAGCTCAGCAGCGCGATCGCAACCGCCCACCAGATCCGCCTCGCCCATCTCCGATCATCGCCGCCCCTCGGTGGCGTCAGCCATCTCGATCCGAAAATGACCGCGGCGCCCAGTAGTGCGAAGCATAGGAACCGATCCATCGCCATGAGCGAATGGGCCAGACCTTCGGCCGGCGCCGCGCCACTGCTCGAGCCGGTGATCGCCATCGCAGCTGCGTCTGGAAGAACGACGAAGCGCATCCACGCCCACAGGGACAGCGCCGTCAACGACCAGGCTCCCGCGACGCACCAGATCGTTCGCCGCGATAGCGCTCCCGAAGCGACGCCATGGAGCCCTCTCGCGCCGAGCACCGCGACGCCGAACCCGACGAACGGAAGCGCGCGATTCATCGCCGAGAACCGAAAGCCCGGTAGCATTGCGTGAGCAAACGAAAACACTGCGGTTCCCGTGGCGATGCCCAGTGAAGCGACGATCAGGCCGAGCAAGATCATCCGCAGCCGGATCCAGGCGCCCGCCAGAAGACCCAGAACCGCGCAGGCCGGCAGCCACGATCCGACGTAGGCAGCCACGCTCGCGGCGAACGAGGGCGAGGATCTTTCCGCCAAGCCGCTGGGCGCCAAGCGTTTCTCCGGCGGATGTCGCACCGCGCCAAAGCTCTCCGGCACCAGGATCTGCACGAGGCGCGAGGCGGGCAGGCGGGTGCGCTGTAGCTCCGCGAGCTCCCGGGAACCTCGCCCGGAGCGCTGCGAGAGCTCCAGGCTGGGGAGCCATTGTGGCGCGGCGATCAGTCCTGCGGCGAGTAGAGCCAGCAGCGCACCGGCGCCGACCCGGCGTGAGCGTCGCGAATTCCAGGCCCTGGCGATACACCAGGCTCCGAGTAGATAGCCGGAGAGCACCACGAGCGTTGCCTGCCCGGCCAGGATCAGCAGCGCGCCGAACAGCCCGATGCCCACGAGCCAGATCCGGCGCCCCGTATCGAAGAACCGCTCGATCGACAACAGCGACCAGGGCAACCAGCAGAGCGTGGCGACGAAGGAGGGATGGCCCATGCGCAGCATGGTGGAACCCCCGAACGTGAAGGCGAAGCTTCCCACGACTGCCGCGCCGACACCGAGGCCCCAATTGCGTAGGAGAACGAATACTCCCGCCACGGCGATCAACAGATGGAGCGTGACGCCGAACCCGATCGAACGCCGCGCGTCGAAACCGAGGAACAGCCAATTCGGGGGATAGAGAACCTGGGTCTGCCACAGCGCCAGGAAGGGATTCCCCAGGAAGGAGCCGGGATCCCAGAGGGGGAGCTCGCCTTCGCTCAGAGCCCGACGAAGGATCTGCGCTCGCGGCAAGACGAAGCGGGCACTGTCGGCATTGAAAGACGGCGCGTCGTCCTGAACCCCGATCGTGGACTTCCAGGGCTCCCAGCGGCCGATGTCGAAGGTCATCAGGGCCCGATCGCCCATCAGCGCCGGACCCATGAAACCGAAGACGGTCAGCAGCAGGCCCGCCAGGGCCAGACGATCGTGAGCGTGCATCTACGTGCTCGGCCTCGAATGCCGGTGCTTTCGGACGCGCGGCCCCTTTGCCATCTCGTCGAAATCGACTCGCCGACGATTCGGCAGCATGGTATGCCAGTCCTTCGCCTGCGGCGAGCACCAGTGCGACCCACCACCGTCTTCAGCAAGCATCATCCGTTATGATTGATCCGATCGAACTCCAGCTCGCGGCTTCGAGGAAGAGATCTTGAGCACAGAGTCGACTAGCCATGTCGGCAGGAGCAACGCAACCCGTGCAGAGATCGCATGGATGCTCGTCTGTGCACTCAGCCTGCTCTCTTCTGCGTGCGAGCGCACGTCGGTCGAGTCGTCGAAAATCGACCTGCTCGTCGAAGAGATCGTCACGAATCCCACCAGCCGAAGCGTGCAGATCAACCTGCTCCCGGCCGAGGACGTAGAGATCTTCGTCAGCTATTCGGCGGGTGATGCAACCGCGCCAATCGGAGAGCTGATCGAGAAGGCTCCAGCCGATCGGTATCGCGCCGGGCGATTGGCAGTGCTCACCCTCGACGATCTAGAGCCGGGAACCAGATACCGAGCCTGGCTGCATCTTCGACGCCCGGGTGCGAAGTCTTTCCAGGTTCGACCTCACGTCGAATTTCGAACTTTGTACGACGATCTCGAATCGACCGTGCGTTTCGCTTATGCCGCCGATTCCCACATCGCGGGCCGCTACATCCTCGCGAAATGTCGGCCGACATCGCGTTTTCGGACATATCTAGACAACTTCCAACGATCCTTGGAAAACATCCTGGCCCGCGATCTGGATTTCGTCGTCGCCGGCGGCGATAATTTCATGACACACGCTCCACTCCTCGAGACCTGCGAAGGATGGCAACGATACGGATCTGGAACCGTTCGCCGTCTCGAAGAAGCCGATCTCCGCTATGAGCTGGCCCTTTCCAACGATTTGTGGGGAAGGGTCGGGCGAGCGCTCCCCTTCTTGTACGTGCTCGGCAACCACGACGGCGAGGCCCGCTTCGGCGACGATTCGGGCTCGTACGGCCACTTCACCGATACCCGCGCTCTGAGTCGAGACGCCCGTCTGCGTCACCTGTCGGATCCCACTGCCGTCTACCGCGGAAGTGACAACGGTGATCTCTATTTCACCTTCACCTCGGGCGCCGCTCGATTCATCATCCTGGACGTCATGGCTGGCCCGAAGACACTGCCCCGGAGTAGCAGCGATTGGACTTTGGGTGAAGCGCAGAAACGCTGGCTACGTTCCGTGCTCGAGGAAAATCGATCTCCGTGGATCTTCGTCTTCGCCGAGCACCTCGTCGGAGGAATCACCAGCCCGGACGGGCACCCCTTCGTTCAACCCGGCGGCCCACCCGGAGAGTATCACTATGGACGTGGGGGCCTTCGCGCCACCGAGGATCGGACCATCGGCGGCCGCTTTCTCGGAGAACAGGCACTGCTACAGGAGTGGATGCGAACGCACGGCGTCGATGTGTTCTTCCACGGGCACGATCACGTCGCCATCGCCGGCCAGAAGTTCGATGCGAATGGTGTCGGCGAAGGCGTCTACTACGTCATGGGTGGGCAGGTGTCGGGCGATCGCCGGGGCTCGCTTTGGATCGGCGAGCCTTGGTTCATCGAACAGATCGACTACGACGGGGACGGCGAGGCGGATCTGGACGCGGAACTCTACGGAACGCGCAGCCCCGGCTTCTACGCTGTTACCGTCCACGGCTCGACACGCGTCGACGTCGAATTCGTCCGCGGCGAAGAAGGCGAAAGCAACGGTCAGATCGCCTTCCAGTTCTCGATATTCCCGGATGGACGCAGCGATCCGGTGCTCTACCAGCCTCACTCCCCGTAGCCGAGAGCCTGCAATCGCCTGCGCTCTTCCGTGGAGATCTCGATCTCCGGAGCGCTGCCCGCGTCGCCCGTGTTGCGCTGAGCCCAAGCGTCGAGGATCGCTCTCAATCGACGTACTCGTGGTACATCGAGCTCGCTTCGATCTTCCATCTCGTCGGGATCGGAGGGGAGATGATAGAACTCCTCTCGGTCGGCGCTTCGGTTTACCACCAGCTTTTCTCCGCCGAGAATCACCGTCTGCCTACTGCCGTCGGGCGCGCGCATGGTCTCGGAAAAGACCGGTCGATGCTCGTCCAGATCGGCGAGGTCTGCGGGCAACAGCGAGCTTCCCTCCACACCCTCTGGAATCGGAATGCCCAGGTACTCGAGCAGACTCGGATAGACGTCCAACAGCGCTACGGGAGCTTCGACGCGCTGGGGGGCAACGCCGGGAAGTCGGATGATCAGGGGAACGTGAATCAATTCCTGATAGACGGTCTTCGCGTGGCCTAGACGTCCGTGATCGAGGAACTCCTCGCCGTGATCCGCCGTGAAAATGACGATGGTGTCGTCGTACAGCCCCCGGTCTCGCAGATTCCGAAGCACCGCGCCGATCGCCTGGTCGGTGAACGCGATCTCCGAGTCGTACAGGCGCCGCAATTCGGTCAGCTCCACCTCCGAAAGGTCGGTTTCCATCGATCGCAGGGTTCGATGGTCCTGGCCGCTTTCGATCCGCCCCGTGTCCTCTGCAGCTCCGCCAAAGGAGGATTCCGGGTGGTCGATGAAGGCGACGTGGGGGTCGAAGTAGTGAAGCCAGAGGAAGAACGGCTCGTTCTCGTGCTCTGCGATGAACCGGAGGGCCCGCTCGGTGATATCGCCGGAAGTGACCGCCAGGTGACCCTTGACGTTGCTCTCGTCGAACTCATCGAATCCCTGATCGAAATTCCAACGCGAAGAGCAGAAGCTATGGCTGATGACCGCACCCGTCGCGTAGCCCTTCTCTCGAAGAACCTCGGAGAGCAGGATGTGCTCGTCTCGAAGCACCGACTGGATACCGCGGATGCCGAGGGTCGACGGGTAGAGAGAAGTGAGCAGCGAACCGACGGAAGGCGTCGTCCAGGGAGCCTGGCTGATGGCGCGCTCGTACAGAATGGCATCCTCGGCAAGCGCATCGATGTGGGGTGAGGTTCGTCGCCCGTAGCCGTAGATGCTCAGATGGTCGGCCCGCAGCGTGTCCACGACGATCAACACGACGTTCAAATTGCGCTCGGTCGCCTCGATATCGGGCTCTGGACTCGTAGCCTCGCCACAGGAGACCAGCGAGGCCGCCACCGATGCCACGAGACTCGGCACGGCGCCGATGCGACGGCCGCGGCGAAAAGGGGAGATGAAGCCGTACATCCTCTTCGGACCCTATTCGGCGTAGCCGAGTTCGCGAAGCGCCGCGCGCTCTTCCGGCGTCAGATCGGTTTCCGGAGGCGACGCCTGCGTTCCGCTTCGAATCGCTCTTCTCGCCAACGCCGCCTGCAGACGCGCTGCATCCTCGACTCGTCGCTCGATGAGATTGCGACTTTCGGTGGGATCCTCCTCCAGATCGTAGAGTTCATGGGCTCCATCCGAGGATTCGATGTATTTCAGCGGCCAGTCGTAGATGGCGCGGCGGATTCGGCGGAAGCGATGACCCCAGACCGGATTTCGCAGATCCTTGGCCCGGCTGTAGTAATTCTCAGCTACGGCCAGCTCCGAGTCGCCTCGCGCCGGAAACCTACCACTCAGGCTCTCCCGGACGCGTGGTGAGAGCCCGGAAACGATGAGATGGGGAACGTCACTCGAAGTGACGACCCGTGACTCGACCCGGCCGTCTTCCTGGCCGGCCTCCCGGATGATCAGCGGAACCCAGAGCGCTTCTTGATAGACGTCCTTGGAGTGCTCGACCAGTTGGTGTTCTCCGAAGTATTCGCCGTGATCCGACGTGACCACGATCAGGGTTTCGTGCTCGAGATCGAGGCTGCGCAGCTTGTCGAGCAATTCGCCCAGTGCGGCGTCCGCGTGGGAGATCCCCGTGTCGTACTGCGCGACCACCCGGCGAATCAAGTCTTCGACATCTGCACCGCTCTGGGACATCACCGCTTGGATGAGCTGATCCAGAAGCGAATCGTCGGTTTCCGCAGGCGGGTCGACGACCGCACGACCCGCCGCCGAATTGTAGGGCCGGTGACTGTCCATGTAGTTGACGAAGAGAAAGAAGGGCTCCTCTGCATTCGCCTCCAGCCACTCCAGGATTCGTGTGTTCTGTCTTGCGGCCCGCTCTCGATGCACTTCGTAGCTGTCGAATCCCTGTTGGAGCCCCGTACGCTTGCCGAGGTAGATGACGTTGGCCACGAAGGCGGCCGTGTTGAAGCCCGCCCGACCGAGCGCCTCGGCGAGAGTGAGGTGACCTTCCTCCAGCGGATAGGCGTTGAACGGGCGCAGATCGTGCAGGAACGAGATCGCGCCGTGAGCGGAAGGCTCCAGGCCCGTGAACAGCGACGCATGGGAGGGCAGCGTCCACGGTGAGCTGGAGAGCGCTCGCTCGAAGCGGGTCGCTCGGCCGGCCAAATCGTCGAGATGTGGCGATGTGGGGCGATGGTATCCGTAGCATCCCAGGTGATCGGCCCGAAGGGTGTCGATCGTGACGAGCAGGAGGTTACGCGCTCCGGGCTCCGCGGGCGAACGACAGCCGATCAGCGCCAGAAGGCATACGACGAGGCAACTGCTCTGCCGAAATCGAATCGCTGCCATCGGGCAGACAAGCATAGACGAGCTGGATCGCTGGAGGAATGATCGGAGCGGGCCGCGTCGGCCGCGGCGCGAGCTCGCCACCCGACAGAGCCCGAGTCCATCGGAGGGGAGAAATTCGAGGCCTCGATCGCCTATCATCCCGGCGCCAACCACTGAGGGCAGACCCTACCGTGCCGGACCGCGCCATCGAGCGCCTGCAGAGCGAGTCTCGCATCGTCGGCCGCGCCGCCGAGGCGCGCCTCGCGCTGGCCTGCCTCTCGGCGGGGCGCAACCTGATGCTCCAGGGCCCCGTGGGCGTGGGCAAGTCCGTGCTGGCCGAAGCCCTCGCGCGCCACCTCGCCCGCGAGCTGCTCCGTGTCGACGGCGACGAGCGCTACACCGAGCAGAAGATGACCGGCTGGTTCGACCCCGCGCTCGTCCTCAAGGGCGGCTACGACAAGGAGTACTTCGTCGAGGGACCGCTCGTCCGGGCGATGCGCGCGGAGGGCATCCTGTTCGTCAACGAGATCAACCGCATGCCCGAGTCGGTCCAGAACGTGCTGCTGCCCGCGATGGAGGAGCGCCGCGTGGTGATTCCCCAGTACGGCGAAGTCCACGCGGGGGCCGACTTCCAGATCATCGCGACCCAGAACCCGGTCGAGTTCGTCGCCACCTCCCACCTCAGCGAAGCCCTCGTCGACCGCTTCGAGTACGTCGAGCTCGACTACCAGAGCTTCGACGAGGAGGTCGAGATCGTGCGCCGCAACGTGCGCTGCACGGACGACTTCGACCCGGGCGACCTCGTGGAGCGCGCGGTCGCGCTGACGCGCCTGACGCGCGACCACCCCAAGGTCCGTCGCGGCGCGAGTGTGCGCGCCGCGATCGGCATGGTCGACGTCGCCTCGCGGCTCGGTGGTGGAGAAGACGCGCTCGCGCTCGCCGCGATGGTCTCGCTGCTCCACCGCATCGAGATCGCCGAGGAGAGCGGCCTCAGCCCCGAGTCGGTCGTGAAGGAGCTGACCGACGAGGCGCGTAAAAAAAAAGCCCGGCGTTCGTAGCGCGCTCGGCGCTTCCGTCCCGTCGCTCCCTCAGCGCTGACTCCACCGAGGAGATCGACTGGGCGCAGCTGGGCTTCGCGGCGGGCTCGCCCGATGGCGATGACGACGCGGACCCGCTCTGGCACGTCGCCGTCGAGTACGGCGAGCTGAAGAAGCGCGCCGACCGGCTGCCGGTGGACGCCGACGCGCTGCGCGAGCTGGCCGTCGAGGGGATTTTGCGCCGCACGCTGAGGGTGATCGGCCACTTCCGCCGCAAGACGCACAGCGCCCGCACGCCCTGGCCCGAGGCGGGCGCGGGCGAGATCGCGCTGCTCGAGACGCTCGACCGCGCCCCGCTCGTCGACCAG
>JBFGGA010000077.1:0-15415 GCA_041579295.1 Myxococcota bacterium
AGGCGGTTGCGGCAGTGCTTCACCGACTCGGAGCGATCGTCACGATCTTCTACTTCACGGTCCACGTCGGCTCCGTGATCCACTCGCTCTTCGTCGGGCGCCAGCGCTTCATGAATCCAGAGACGGGGCGGCTCGACTTCCGGCGGATCCGCAAGGCATTTTTCGGGCCTGATTCGCCGATGCCCGGCACCCAGGACTTCAAGGACATCGTCGCCCACAACAAGTGGTTCTTCGGGAAGGGACCGAAGCCGCAATTCGACCGCTGGACCTACTGGGAGAAGTTCGACTACATGGCCGTCTTCTGGGGCGTCGCGATGATCGGCGTCAGCGGCCTGATCATGTGGTTCCCCGAGTTCTTCACCTTGTTCCTGCCGGGCTGGGCGATCAACGTCGCGCTGATCATCCACTCCGACGAGGCGCTGCTCGCGGCCGGCTTCATCTTCACGTTCCACTTCTTCAACGTGCACTTCCGACCCGACAAGTTCCCGATGGACCGGGTGATGTTCTCGGGGCGGATGACGAAATCGGAGCTGCTCAACGAGCGCAGGAAGCTCTACGACCGCTGGGTCGAGGAGGGCACGCTCGACAAGCACCGAGCGGGTGAGGAGTGGCACTCCTGGAAGAAGATCGCGCTCCCGGCCGGTTTCATCGCATTCATGTTTGGCGTCGCGCTGATGGTCATGATCTACATCGCCATGGCGAGCCGCCTTGCGGGAGAGTAGCCGTCATGCCGGTCGTCCCAGCGCAATGCGGTCGCGGCCCCCGAGGTCACCGGATCGTCGCACTCCTATTCAGCCTGCTGCTGTTCGGCGCGGGCGCCCCATCATCCGGCGCCGAAGCGCCTGATCTCGACTCCGATCGCGAGGTTTCGGGTGCGGAGTCCGAATTCGAACGCGCAGACCCGGAGCCCGACTCCGCGGCTTCCGATCCGGCAGCCGAGCACGAGGATTCCGTTCCGGAGGTCGACCGCGAGGACTCCGACGCCGAGGCTGCCGAGGCGGCGTTCGAGGCCGAATCCTGCCTGGACTGCCACGACGGATCGCGGGAGGACGCACCGGTCGTGCTGCCCGAAGCGCTCGCGAGTTCGGTCCACGAGGATTTCGAGTGCGAGGACTGCCACGAAGATGCGGAGCTCGAGGAGCACGAGGACGAGCTCGATCGCGTCGACTGCTCGACCTGTCACGACGAGGAGGCGGCGGTCTACGTCAGGCACGGCAGGTTGGACGTCGGAGTCGATCCCGACATTCCGACGTGTGCGAGCTGCCACGGCACCCACGACATTCTCGAGCCTTCGAACGAGGACTCGCGCGCGAATCCGCTGAACATGCCCGAGACCTGCGGCACCTGCCACGAGGACTACGACCTCACGCGCAACCACAAATTCCTGCCGGTGCATCCGGTGGAGACGTACCGCGAGAGCGTGCACGGCAAGGCGACGAGTGGTGGCCGCCACAACGCCGCGATCTGCAACGATTGCCACGCCAGCGATGGCACGGCGCACCGCATCCTGTCGCCGGGAGACCCGCAGTCTTCGATCAACCACTTTGCCATTCCGAAGACCTGCGGTCAGTGCCACGGCTCGATCGAAAAGGACTACTGGGAGGGCATCCACGGCCAGCTGACCGAGCGCGGGAAGACCGAATCGCCGGTCTGTACCCACTGCCACGGCGAGCACCGGATCATCTCTCCGAGGGATCCCCGATCGCCCGTCAGCCACGCCAAGGTCGCGGAGGCGACCTGCGCTCCGTGCCACGAATCCGCGTCGTTGAACGAAAAATACGGGGTTCGTACCGGCCGCCTGGTCTCCTTCGTCGATTCCTACCACGGGTTGAAGAGCACCGCGGGCGACATGACGGTCGCGAACTGCGCCTCGTGCCACGGCTCGCACCGGATCCTGCCGCACACGGACGAAACTTCTTCGATCCACATCTCCAACCTGCAGGAGACGTGCGGTAATTGTCATCCCGGCATCTCCCAGGAGCTCGCCCAGTCGAAGATCCACGCGATCGAGGGGAGCCGTCTCGGCAGCTGGCCCGATTTCTTTGCAACCCTCTACATGACGATCATCGCGGTGACCGTCGGCGCGATGCTGATCTACATCGCGCTGGACTATCGAAGGCAGACGAAGGCCGTCTTCCGCGGCGAGCAGGTCCGGCGCATGACGGGGTGGGAGAACGCCCAGCACGCGCTGCTCCTGATCACCTTCGTCTTCCTGGTCGTCACCGGATTCGCGCTGCGATTCTCCGACGCCTGGTGGTCGGTGCTTCTGTTCGGCCGGGAGGGCGGCTTCCCGCTGCGCAACACGATTCATCGGGTGGCGGCGGTGACCCTGATGCTCCTGTCACTCGCCCACCTCTTCTACCTGCGCGGCACGCGCGGGCGGGAGTTCATGCGCGCGATCGCTCCCTCGCTGAACGATCTCGTCCAGTTGCGCCAGATGCTCAGATACAACCTCGGATTCTCGAACGAGAGGCCCCAGTTCGGCCGCTTCAGTTTCGTGGAGAAGTTCGAGTATTGGGCGCTGATCTGGGGAACGATCATCATGGTGGTGACTGGCACGACGCTCTGGTTCGAGAACCAAGCCGTGAAGCTCGTGCCGAAGGTGGTTCTCGACGTCATGTTGGTGATCCATTACTACGAGGCGTGGCTCGCGACCGCCTCGATCCTGATCTGGCATCTCTACTCGACCGTCTTCAGTCCGGCGGTCTATCCGATGAATCCCGCGTGGATCACCGGCAAGATGCCGATCGAGCAGTTCCGACACGAGCACCCGAACGCCCCGATCGAGCGCGTCGGCGACGAAGAAGTCGAAGACGCCGCGCTGTCGGGACGGCTCGGAACCCGTTGAGGCGCACCCGCTGAGCGCGCGTCTTTGCCTGGGCGCGGACGCGCTTCACCACCCGGTCATCGCTGCGGTTCGTCGAGGTCGGGCTGCGCGCTACCAGAAGCGGTAGATCAGCGACAGCCATACGAGGTGGGTGCTGTAGTTCGGCGACCTCTCGCCCGACCCGATCACCTCGTTGCCGGCGCTCAGGCAGGTGGGGCACACCGAGTCGAACGCCCAGTCGCTGGAGTCGAAGTCCTCGAACAGGTAGCCGACTCGCATCGAGACGTTTCGGGTGATCGCGAGGTTTCCCTGAACGCTGACGTTGTGGAGTATGGTCTCGTTTTCGGGGAATGGCGGCGAAACCGGTCCCGCTACGGTGAACGTGTCGATCCTTCCCTTCGACTTCGCGAACAGATATTGGAGGTCCACGGAGAGCCGATCCGGGAGCACGTCGAAGTCGAGGCCGGCGCCGACGGTATTCGTCGCGTCCTTGTCCCGGCTCGACCAATAGGTCGCCGTGGTGAAGGACGCCGGGGAGGTCGTCGAGTCCATCTCCCGCTTGCTCTTGTCATGGTTGTAGAACGCGTTGAGATTCAACCTCTCCGTGATCATGTACGAGAGATCGAAGCCGGTGCTCAGCAGCCGGTATTCGGTCACGCCGAACGTGGATTTGTAGTAGTCATCGTAGATGAATTTCAGATGGCTGCCGATGCTGATCCGGTCGATCGGTGTGACCGTCATCCAGACGTGCGTGTCGTCTCGGCGCCGGTTGGCCATGTTGTACTTGCGCAGCTGCGGAGAACTCTCGAACTGGAGGCCGGTCCCAGCGGTCTTCGGGCAGCCGGGGTTCGCCACCGTGAGCGGCGGCAGGCCGGCGAGCAGCGGCTTCACGCAGTCGTAGGAGCTGCGATCGCGATAGGAGCGCTCGTAGCGCGCCCCGAGGTTCACGTGTCGATTCGGACGGCTCACGAGCTTGCCACCGACCGTGTGTTCGTTGTTCTCGTGGACTTCCTGGAGGTTCCGGTTGATCTGGTCCCACTCGTACATGAGCGTCAGCTTGGTGCGTTTGTAGATCCGGTAGCTCACGTCCGCGCTGACCTGGTGCTGCTCGAAGCTGTAAGGGCGGTTGACTCGAACGTCGACGGGGTTCTGATCCCGCGAGTCCGCGAGGACGCGGAAGTAGGTGTCGACCGGCGAGTCGTTGTCGCGCTCGTTCCAGCGATAGGCCAGATTGATTCCGAGCTTCGGCAGCGGGTTCGACACGAACCGCGCGGTCACCAGCCGGGTCTCCAGCCTTCCGTCGAGATCCGGTCGAGGAAGTCGGAGCGCGGGATCGACGAACAGCATCGGGTTGTTCGTGAAGGGCAAATAGTCGTCGTCCTGGGTCCCCCAGCCGAAGGCCGCGTTCACCATCACCCGGCTGTTGCCCGGAAGATCGAGTCCGCCGGAACCGGTGATCTGGTGGAACCAGTTGTCGGGCATGCTTCCCTTCTGGGCCACGCCGCCGTCTTCGAAGCCGGCCCCATTTCCGATCGGGAAGCGGTTTCGCGGATCCATCCAGGCCAGACCATTGAGGTCGTTGTTGAAAGCCGACGCGTAGTACTGAAGCTGGAGCTGGAAGTGGTCGACCGTGTAGCGGAGATGCGATTCGATCTGGTGGCTGTCGTATTTCAACGGCTCGGGTACGAGCTGCGAGCCCGCGTCGCTCCAGCTGCGGCCGATCATCGCCGCTGTGAGCTTCTCGCCGCTCTTTCGCTGATACTCGTAGCTCGCGTCGAAATCGAAGTGACTCGGAAGGATCAGCGAGATCTCGCCACCGCCCGTCCTCCGCTTGTGATCGATCTCGTTGAACTTGAAGCAGCTGGGGTCGTTCGGGAACGCGACGCCGATCGGGTAGCCGCAGGGGTCCGGAACGGGCGGGGGTAGCGGCAGGGTCAGGAAGCTGGCGCCGCCGTTGCGGAAGAAGATCTGGGCCGTGTCGGTCTGGTACTTGGGTATTTGGTCGTAGAACAGCGAGATCCCGAAGATCCCCGGCCGCTCGTACTCGGCGTCGACGTAGCGGGAGTCGAGGCCGAGGTTGAGCCCGCGGATCCGGTAGTGGAAGGCACGCTCCGCATCGAATGGGCTCCGTCGATGCAGGTCGACGTTGGCGAGGACCGACCAGTCGTCGTCCTTCAACCCGGTGTAATCGCCGAACTTGAAGGCGTTATCCGTGTTGTAGAACGCGCCGAGCTCCAGCGTGCTCACGTTCGTCGTGAGGTCGTGGTAGCGCATGTCTTCTTCGGCCCGGCTGGCCGAAGCGAGCAAGGCGACGGCGAACCCGGTCAGCAGCGTCGTCGCGAGACAGCGCGTCGCTCCAATCGCGATTTCTCGTCTCATCTTCTCGCCCCCAATCTCGATCTCGATCCGAGGATTCATCGAAGCGCTAGCGCGTGAACCGCACGCCGCTGGGATGGTTCGAGCCGTGTACTTCGAAATGGCAGTTCAGACAGCCCTTTGCGCCGACGAAGCGGTCGTTGAAAGGCGGGCTGCCCGGGTTGAGCGCCGTGTAGGCCCGGGTGGTGTGGAAATCCGCGACGTGGCACGACTGACAGAGCTGCGGCACGCGCGCCGTCAACAGCATCGGGTGGTTCGAGCCGTGCGGCGTGTGGCAGGTCAAGCAGTTTTCGGACGCGGGCGCGTGCTCCCAGAGGAATGGTCCGCGCTTCTCGGCGTGGCACGTGTAACAGGTCTCGTTCAGCGTCGGCTTCTTGAGGTTCGCGACGCCCATCGAACCGTGCGCCTGGTGGCAATCGGAGCAGGTCATCACGCCGTCCCGCAACGGGTGCGAGGAGGTCTTGTGGATCTCGGCGCGCTTGTCGGCGTGGCAGCGGAAGCAGACGGCGGCCTGGCCGCCGCGCAGCACCGGCGTGTCCGGCCGTCGATCTCGGATCGCAACCGGGTCCTGCAGCACGTGGATCGAGTGGCAGCTCGCGCAGGCGACCTCCGAGGTCGCATGTACGCTGCCCTGCCAGTTGATGCGATTTCCGCCTTGGTGGCAGCGGAGGCAGGCCTCGTTCTGCCGCCCGGCGGGCCAGTCGGGACCGAATCGGATCGGGGGGCGCACGTCCTCGTCCTCGATGTGCGCTGCGCTCGGGCCGTGGCAGGTCTGGCACTCGTGGGGCTTGGCGAGCGGCGTGCGCTCGTCCGCCTTCACTCCGTGCGCGGTCGCGAGGATCGGTAGGACGGGAACCCTGGCGTCCTCGTCGTGGCAGCCGAGGCAGTCGTCCAACTCCTCTTCGGCATACGCCTCCTCGTCCGCCGCCTCCTCCGCGCGGGCGGGCGCGATGACCACGGCGACCGCGCTGATCAGCAGGGCCGCGACGCCAGCAGGTCGTGTCATGATTCTCATGATCTCTTCCTCGTCGTGAGCTGCATGCGGTTCTCCGGCCTCGGTACTGGCATCCAAGCCGGAGGATGCTTGGATGGGACCGAAAGGGTGCCGTTCGCTGTGGGGGGCTGATCGACGATTCGAACGGCGCGGCCGCGCGCCGTTCGATCCGGCAATCCGTCCATACTGTAGCGAACTGCGCGTGCCGCCCCCTCGCCCCCCGGCGGTTCGCCACCGACGCAGGGAGCGCGGTCGAGGCCTGCCAGGCCACCCGCCATGGGATGTGCGGGGGCCGCGCATCGTGTGATCGGCATCCAACCCCTCCGATTCGGCTGCTGCTCAAGCACGACCCATGCCAAATGTAGCGGCGGGTGAACAGCGCTAATCAAGATCGTCGCCTTCGATCTCGACGCGCAGGTGTGGCAATTTGTCTGCTCGCATCGAGCGCATGGGGCGCTTCGGTCTTCGCGGCGCAGCGGCCCCGGCCCGGGCGGTGCGCGTTCGTCCGCCGCAGGGTGGGTGTCAAAGCCATCGACCACGAGCGGCCGCGTCGGGATCCGGACGACGTGGAAGGCGGTGGCGCCCGCTTCCGAGGCGGCGGCCGCCGATCGCTGTGTCCCGCTTCTCCGCACGGTACCCTACGCCCCGGAGGAAACGTCCGCATGCCGCACGCCGTCCGCTCACGCGTCGCCTGCCTCGCCTGCCTGGCGATCGCAGCCCTGCCCGATCTCACCCGCGCGGCGGACGAGCCGGAGGTGCGCTTCGAGACGCAGCGCGCGGGCGAGCGCGTCTACATCCTCATCGGCCAGGGCGGCAACATCGGCCTCAGCGTTGGCGGCGACGGCGCGTTCGTGATCGACGATCAGTTCGCGCCGCTGACCCCGCGCATCCTCGAAGAGATCGCCAAGCTTTCCGACGCGCCCGTCCGCTTCGTGATCAACACGCACTGGCACGGCGATCACACCGGGGGAAACGAGAACCTCGGCAAGGCCGGCGCGATCATCGTCGCCCACGCGAACGTGCGGCGTCGGATGAGCGAGAGACAATTCATGGAGGTATTCGAACGCACGGTCGAGCCTTCGCCCGAGGCCGCGCTGCCCGTCGTCACCTTCGAACGCTCGCTCACGTTCCACTGGAACGACGAGACCATCGAAGTCGTTCACGTGCCGCCCGCGCATACCGACGGCGACTCCTTCGTGCATTTCCGGCACGCGAATGCGATCCACGCGGGCGACTTGTTCTTCAACGGCACCTATCCGTTCATCGATACGGGCACGGGGGGCCACCTCGCCGGCATGATCCAGGCGGTCGACCGGGTCCTCGGGCGTTGCGACGAGAAGACGCGCATCATCCCGGGTCACGGGCCGCTCGCGTCGCGCGCCGACCTCGAGCGCTACCGGCGCATGCTCGCCACCACTCGCGATCGCATCGAACCGATGGTGCGGGCGGGTCGCTCGCGCGACGAGGTCATCGCCGCGAAGCCGACCGCGGACCTCGACGCCGACTGGGGCGGGGGCTTCATGAAACCCGACGTCTGGGTGGGCATCGCGTACGACGGCTTCCCGAGCGCCGCGCGTTGAGGCCCGCGCGGCCCCCGCGCGGCGACGGCCCGCGGCGTCTGCGTCGGGTCGGCGCGCCGCTCAGAGGCTCGCGAGTGCGCGGGCGGTCGCGCGCGGCGCAGGCGCGGCGCGGATCCGAGCTTGACGGCCGCGTCGAACAGCGGGGTGCGCAGCAGGCCGCGAAAGGCCGCGCCCGCGCAGAAGGAGGGGGTGAAGCGGCGCCTGACGCGCTGCTCGTAGGCCGCCAGCGCCCGCGCCTCGCCGCTGCGCCCCGCGAGGATCGACGCGATCGCCTCGGCGGCCAGCACGCCGCTGTGCATCGCCTGGTAGATGCCCTCGCCGGTCGCCGGGTGGGTCATGCGGCCGGCCTCGCCGATCGCGATGCGGCCCGGGGCCGTCAGCTGGCGCGGGCGGTAGCAGTAGACGATCGGATGTCCCCGGAACCGCCCGACCTGCGTGGCGCGGGCGAGTCGCTCCTCGAAGTGGCGCTCGAGGAAGGTGTGGAAGAGCGCGCGCGCGTTCTTGACCTTCGCGTCGTCGTCGTAGGTGATCCCGATGTTGACGCGGCGCTCCGTTTCGGGGAAGAGCCATCCGTAACACGGGCGCACGGATTCGTCCCAGAGCATCTCGACGTGATTGGGGCGGTACTCGACGTTCTCCCACCATCCCATGATGGTGTGGATCGTGCGCTTTCGCCCGGTGACGGTCGTGAGCGTCGAATGCGCACCGTCGGCCACCACCACGAACTGGGCGCCGATCTCGCGCCCATCCGCGGCGCGAACGCCCGCCCAGCGGGTGCGCCCGGCCGCGTCTCGTCGCGTGATCGGCGCCTTGGCGCGAAACCGCGGAACGAAATGCACGCCGAGCTGCGCGAGCCGCAGCGCGGCCGCGGTTCCGCCGGGTCCGGCCCCCACGATGACGGCGGCGGCGCGCGCGATGCCGGCGGGCGAATGCGAAGGGCTCATCGGCGCGCGAGGACGTTGTCAGCCCGCGCCCGCGCCGTCAACCCGCGCGCTCGCCCCGCCCGCCGCGCGCGGCAGCGGCCTGCGCGCACCTCGCTGGCGCGATCTGCAGGCACAGCGATGGCGCAGCTCGGGGGGCTCGGCTGCGCGATCGAATGCGCGTCAGCGGGACAGCTCGTATCCCTGCTTGCGGTAGTACTCGACGCGGCCCGCGGCCAGCACCCAGTCCGGCTTGAGCTCGTTCGCCCGCACGAAGTCGGCGAACGCGAGATCGAGCTGCTTCCGGGATTCGTTCGCCAAACCCCGATTGAAGTAGGCGGTGTGCTGCTTGCGGGACCGCCTTTCGATGGCGCGGTTGTAGTCGGCAATCGCCCGCTCGATCTGGCCGGTGTAGAAGTGCGTGTTACCGCGGTTGATGTAGGCCTCCGGGAAGTTCGCGATCAGCCCCAAGGCCGCCTCGAAATCCCTGAAGGCCTTATCGTATTCGCCCATGTGGTTGTAGAGGATGCCCCGATTCACCAGGATCGACGCCCGGTCCCTCCGGGTGATTCGCCGGGTGTTGAGGGCGACGTTGCAGGAGCTGATCGAGGCTTCCGCTGCCGCGTTTGGCAGCATGGTGGCCCGGTAGCAGTCGTTCGCTTCCGGGTTGCCCGTCACGACCACGTCGTCCGCGTGGGCTGTTCCGAGAGTAAGGAGCAGAGTGGTGAGGGCGATGGCTCGCATTCGCCTACCTCCTCGTTCTCAGTTATGTCAACCGCGAAATTAGCAATCGGCCTTTCGGCCGGTCAATGTTATTTCGCTTCAAAACGCCGTTCGACTTCCGATATTCAGCGAAAAACTATTTATATTTCAGAAACTTAGAGAAGTTGTGAATTCGCGTTTGGGCGCCGGGCGCGCGCGTCGTCGCGCGCGGCTCACAGGATTGGGGGCTTCCCGATACAGGGGGGATTCGCCGTCGTCGGATCCTCGACACCGGGCGTTTCGCCCGCCGGTCACGGCGCGCCGCGCCTGCGCTGGGTGCCGCTCCGGCATCCGTCTGGGGGGGGGCGGGCGAGGCCGTTCCGGCGCCGGCGGTCCGGCGCCGGCGCGCTCGGGCCGGCGTTCGCAGCGGCTCCGCTCAGAACTGCGCGGCCCCGACGCGCTGATCGTGCATGCGCCGTCGCACGATCTCGGACCAGCGCGCGAGGTTGGCGCGAACCGCCCTCCAGTAGGAGTAGTAGTCCACGCGATACAGCCTGCTGATGAAGTCCTTCGAGGGGCCGATCGTCCGGCGCTCCTCGAAGCGCGCCAGCGTTTCGCCCGTCTCGCCGTCCGAGAACTCGACCCGCAGCGTCATCTCGCCGAAGTTCTGGACGAAGGCCAGCTCGTTGGTGACGGGCGTCTGGTTGTTGCGCACGACCACGTCGATCAGCGATGTCGACACCCACAGCAAGCCGGGATCGGGTCGCGACGTGGGGCCGAAGCCCTCGCCGCTCGAGAATCCCGTCTTGAACGCCTCGTAGAACGCGCGCTGGAGTCGCCCGAGGTCGCGATCCGTGAACAGCACGCCCGCGGACGAGTGCCGGAGCCGGTGGTGTCGCGGGTCGTCCTTGTACGCGACGCGGATCGGAAGCAGCACCACGCGGTCGTAGGCGCGAAGGTCGACGCCCGGGCGAACCCAGAAGGTCCCCGGACCTCGCGCGCGAACGCGTTGGAGCTCGTCGGCGGGCGCGCCGCCGACCTCCTCCGCGTTGGGCGTCTTCGCCGCTTCGGCGGCGGCTTGGCCACCGAACCAGAGCGTGAGTAGCGCGACGCCGAGGATGGCTCGCTCGTGGCGGGGTGCGGTTTGCCGGTTGCGGGTACGGACGACATGCTGCATGGCATCCCTCCCTTCTCGGATTCGAAACCTCCCGACGCATTATATCGCGGGCTGCGCGAACGGGCCCGGCAATCGAGCGCGCGGGGCGCTCACCGAGGGTGCGGAATCGGAGCGGTATACTCGCTCGGGGCATTCGGGCTCGCGCGCTCGCGGGCGCGTGCGGGCCCCGGGGCGGGCAGGGACGGCCGCGGCGGGCCGCCGCGGATTGCCTCGGACGAACGCGAGACGAGCCACTGCCGCGCGGCGCGGGGGCGGGGCGAGCCGAGATCTCTCGAACGACAGGTGGTATGAGACGGGTCCTGTCCGCATTGCTGATCAGCACCACGCTGTGCGGTTCCGGCGCGGAGGGCGCAGCGGCGCGCGAGTCGCAGGCCTCCCGGGAGTCGTCGAGCCCGTCGCTCGCGCGCGCCGAGGCCGCCGTGTCGCTGGACCCCCTGCTCTCGGCGATCGAGCAGCTGGAGTCGGAGCACGACGCGAGGGCCCACTCCGCCGCGAGTCGCTTCGAGGATCTGCTGTTCGGCACACCGCTGGGTGAGTCGGCGCGCAGCGCGAACGTCGAGCTGCGGGTTCGCTTGGCGCGCGACCTCTGGACGCGGGCGTCGCAGCTCGCCGCAGCGGAGGGCGGGTCGGCGATCCAGCCGCAGCGCATCCGCGCTGAGATCGACGCGGTCGTCGGCGTCGACCGGAGCGCGGACGGCGCATGGCGCGCGAGCTTTCCCGGGGTGGCCCCGATTACGATCCCGGAGATCCGCGCGACGCAGTACGCGTCGATCGCGTTCTCGCTGCGCGCGATCCTCGCCGCGCAGCAGGACTTCATGGTGTCGGGCGGCGCGCCGCTGCTCGATCTCGAACCCGCGAGCATCGAGGCGCTGCGCGGCGCGCTCGACGTCGTCGCGTTGAGCGCGCTCGCGATCGCCGACCGCGAGGCGCGCGAGCGCGGCGAGTCCGAGATCGCGGAGCCGCGCCTGCGGGAGGCCTGGGCCCGACTGATCCCGCGCCTGGCGGGCGGCTCCGAGGCGCCGGATCCGGTTGCTCGCGTCGCAGAGCCCGCGCCCGCCGAGGGCCGCGCCCGCGCGCTCGCGATCCTCGCCGGGATCGCCGAGCGCAAGGCCGCCGCACACGGCGCGTACAACGCACTCGGAGCGCGCGAACAGATTCCGCTGCTCGTGTTCAACATCAGCCGCTTCTACGCGCGCCAGCCCGTGTCGTCGATCATCGACAATCGCCGCAAGCTCATCGCGACGCTCACCGAAGCGCTCGACGCGTTCTCGGGCGAGCTGCTGCGCGAGGCGGGCCAGCGGGCCCGCGCCGCCGACGAGCCGTCGATCCGCGGCCCGCAAGCCGCGGCCGCCGTCCAGCAGCTCATCCCCAACCGCATCGACGAGTTCGAGGACGTGCACGTCTTCGGTCGGCTCGCGGAGCCCGAGCGCGTTGCGCTCGAGGTCTTCGAGTGCGACTCCTTCCGCGACTTCGGCCGGCACTGGGAGTCGCTTCGCAGCGCGGCCCACGACGCGCCCGCGGACGCGATCCTGCCCGACCCGTTCGCGGCGGAGATCCTCGCCGAGGGTATTTCGCAGTACGGCGTGCTCCTGTTGCGCGTGGCGGGGACGATCGCGCGCGAGAGCGGCGACACCGTCCGCCTCCGGCCGAGCGATCTGCGGGCGGCCGCGCCCGCAATCCGCGACCGCGCCCGACGCCACCACGCGGCGCCCGAGGTCTCCGAAGCGAGCGCCCGCACCGCGTCCGCCGCGGACGCGCGCGGAGCCGATCGAGTGGCCGCGAGCGGCGACGCGCCGGCGTTCTTCAGCGACGTCACCGCAGCGGTGGGCGTCGACTTCCGGCACCGCTCGTCGACCTGGCTCGGCGAGTTCCGCCACAAGCAGCTGAAGACGCCTCCGACGTTCTCGGGTGGCGGGGTCGCGGCCGAAGACGTCGACGGGGACGGCGACATCGACCTGCTGTTCGTCGGCGGAGCCGGCAACGCGTTGCTGTCGAACGACGGCCGCGGGGGATTTTCGGACGCGACCCGCGAGGCGGGCATCGATTGGCGGCGCGCCGACGGCAGCCACGGCGAGGCGCGCAACCCGATCGTCGCGGATTTCGACAACGACGGGCGCCAGGACATCCTGATCACCTACGCGAACGATCGCCACCGCGTCTACCGCAACCTCGGGGGGGCGCGCTTCGAGGATGCCACGAGCGACTCGGGCCTCGGGGGCGAGGGCCTCGTCGGCGGGCCGGCGACCGTCTTCGACTTCGATTCCGACGGCCTGCTCGACGTCTACATCGGCTACTTCGGAAACTACCTGCGCGGCGAGGTGCCGACCGTCGATCGCAACAACCAGAACGCGCTGCCGAACAAGTTGTTCCGCAACGTCGGGGGGCTGCGCTTCCAGGACGTGACCGAGGGCAGCGGCGCGGCGGACGTCGGCTGGACCCAGGCCTTGTCGCACGTCGACTTCGATCGAGACGGGCGCCAGGACATCATCGTCGCCAACGACTACGGTCGAAACGCGTTCCTGCGCAACCTGGGCGACGGGAAGTTCGAGAACCTGGCTCCGGCGCTCGGGATCACCAAGGCCTATCACTCGATGAACGTTGGCATCACCGATCTCAACGACGACGACTTCCCCGACATCTACATCTCGAACCTCGCGATGCTGGTGAAGGACAACAAGTACGTCTTTCCGGACGTGAACACGCGGATCGACTTCGATCTCCACGCGATGACGGGATTGCTCACCAAGGAATCGAACATGTTCTACGTGTCCGATCTCGAACAGGGGCGGCTCGTCCGGTACGTGCCGTCGACCGACGTCGAGCGGGGCTCGAGCTCCACCGGCTGGGCGTGGGACGCCGAGTTCTTCGACTTCGACCACGACGGTGACGACGACCTTTACGTGGTCAACGGGACCAACGACTTCAACACGTTCTCGATGGTCTACCGGCCGCTCGGCGGTGAATCGAATGCGCGCGAGATCCTGCTCGATCACCGTCGCGAGTCGAACGTCTTCTACCGAAACGAGGGCGGGAAGCTGAAGAACGTCTCGCTGCAGAGTGGCGCCGATTTCGCCGCGAACTCGCGGAGCACCGCGTACCTCGACCACGACGGAGACGGCGACCTCGACATCGCGGTGAACAACTTCCACGCGCCCGCGACGTTCCTGCGCAACGACGCCGACAAGCGCGGAGGGGGCTGGCTGAAGATCCGACTCGTCGGCGATCCCGAGCGGCCGAGTGACCCCGATGCCGCCTGCGCGGCCTTTGCCGACTGCGGGTGGAGGTGGTTCGCGGTGCGCGCGAGGCGCTGGCTCGCGGCGTCCGAGGATCGCCTGCCGGATTGGCTCGCGCAGCGCCTGGTCGTCGAGCCCGACCGGCGCAGCAGTCGAGACGCCATCGGCGCGCGGATCGTCGCGACGCTCGAAGACGGCCGCCGCGTGCGCCGCGAGGTGCAGGGGGGCTCGGGCTACCTCTCGATGAACCCGAAGCAACAGCACTTCGGGGTCGGCGACTCGAAGTCCGTGGACGTGCAGGTCGTCTGGCCCAACGGCGAGCGGCAAGCGCTCGGCGCGCTCGCGGTGAACGCGAGCTACACGGTGCGCCAGGGCGTCGGCGTGATCGAGACCGCGCCCGCGCGCGGGGTCTCGCACTCGGCCCACTGACGGGCCGCCGCGGCCTCGCGCGCCGGCGCGCCGCGCGGCGGGCCCGGCGCGCGCATCAGGTCTCGCCCGCGATCCGCGCTTCCCACGCTCGCGCGGCCTCGGGCGCCTGGGCGCGCGTCTGTTCGACCATGAACCGCACCGCGGGGTCGACGGCCGGAGCGGGGCTCGCCGAGCGCAGCCAGGCTTCCGCGTCCGCGGGCGCGCGCTTGAACCAGACCCGAAAACCCGCCGCGACCGCTTCCTCGCGCTGCTCGGCGTCGTCGGGCAGAGCGATCAACCAGGCCATCGCCGCGGCCGGGTCGGTCGCCGCCCAGGCGCGGGCCAGGACGACCAGCGCATCGATCGCGTAGTCGCGACCCGCGTGCTCCTGCAGCCAGAGCGCGGTCGCCTCGGGGTCGACGCCCGCGAGGGTTCCGCTCGCCTCCTGGAAGACGGAGCGCTTGACGCGCTCGGAGTCGTCGGGCACGCGCTCCGCCCAGCGCATCAGGGTCTCGGGGCCCTCCTTCGCGATCTCCCAGACGAGCGCCGTGATGTAGCGGCGCCGGGTCGTGCTCTCGGGCAGCGCGGCGATGTACTCCGCCGCGCTGTCGCGGTAGTCGCCGTGGGCCCACCCCGCGAGCAGGCGCGTCGCCCAGAACGCCTGCAGATCGCCGTCCTCGACCCGGCTGAGCTCCCGCACGGCCTCGAGCGGGTTGCGGAATCCCCAGGCGTACATCGCGGCGCCCCCCGCGGTGCGGCGGATGTGGGGCGGCCAGGACTGCGCCTGCGCGAACGCCCCCGGCGCGTCGAAGCGCGCCCACGCGAGCATCAGCACGCGGAACTCCTCGGTGAGCAGAAAGCGCAGGTGCGGCTCGAGCACCTCGAGCGCGTCGGGGAGGTTCTCGGGGTTCAGTCCGACGAGGAAGGAGCTGAAGCGGTACGAGCGGGTCAGCCAGTCCGGGTCTTCGAGCGCCTGTCGGAACGAGTCCACGCTCGCGAGCTCGGACTCGAGCTCCGGAGCGGTCGCCCTCCCGAGCCAGAAGCCCAATGCGAGCGCCGCGGCGCCAACCATCGCGGCTTTCCATGTCATCGAGCGGTCGTCCTCCAGATGGGTGTTCGGCTCGCCGGGCGGCCGTCACCGCCTGGAGGCCGCGCGCGGGCGCATCCGGCGCTCGAGTCGCCCGCGGCCGCGGGCAGC
>JBFGGA010000078.1:0-15198 GCA_041579295.1 Myxococcota bacterium
GAGGCGCTCCGGGACGTGAGCACCGCCCTGCACCAGGCCTACGCGTTGGGCGAGGACGTCGATGCGCGGCGCGGCGCGCTGCGCCGCTTCCTTCGCTTCCGAAGCGAGACGCTCAAGACCGTCCGGCCGTTCGAGATCGTCAACGACCGGGTCATGCGGGACGGCGATCTCCTGGTCGTTCCTTATCTGACGGAGAGCGGACTGCTGCTGCACTTCGTGCGCGAAGGAGAGGTCTCGGTCCAACACCGGCCGATCGTGCCCGGGCAGATCGTCACCGATCGCCTACTCCAGATGATCACCGGAGTCGGCGGCGAGATCATCGACTTCGAGGCCGATCTCTACGGCTACGACGTCGACTCGATGCCCGACATTCGCATCTGGCGCATCCGGGACATGGCCATCCTGCTGAAGGAACTCCAGGGCTCGGCCAACTACTACCGCGCGGCGATCCTGCTGCGCTGCCTCGTGGTGCGCCTGTGCGGCCGATCGTTCCGCGGCTTTCTCGGCGCGAAGAACCTGCGGCCCGAGGTGAGCCAGCTCAACACCGAGATCATCAACGTGCTGAACGGACCGTTCGCGGATCGGCTGCGGCTGCCGATGCGAATCCTGGTGCGCAACGTCTCGGGCCTGCTGCTGCGCCCCAACCTGATCGACCAGGTCTGGAACGACGCGATCGACCTCGCCGAGGTCCACGTCCGCGGCAGCCGGATCGCCAACGAGCTGCGCCGGAGCAGCCACCACGCGCTCGGCCGCCCCACGCTCGAGCTCGCCACCGCCTACCACCTCTACCTGCAGGGCCAGGGCGCAGACCGCCTGTCGGCACTCGGCTTCGACGAGGTGTCCGAAGCCGACGCGCGCGCGGCCCGCCAGACGGCGCCGCGCGCGCTCGTCGAGCGCATCGTGCACAACCTCGAGAAGCTCCTCGGCAGCGCGGAGATCGTGACGCGGATCCGGGAATGGCAGGACGCCTACGCGGAGGCGCTCGTTCGCTGCGAGTTTGGCAAGAGCCTCGAAGACGAGATGGACACGGCGATCAGCGGGGGGATCCGCGCGGGCAATCGCTGGGCGTTCCGGCACCACGTCCGCATCCTCGCCCGCAAGGCCGAAGAGGTGCAGGCGATGCTGCGGGGAAGCGCGCCGGCGCGCGACCTGCTCGCCCTCGAGACCCTCGATCCCGCGAGCGCCGACTTCGACGCGGACGCCACGGAGGGCGAGCTGCGGCGCTGCGTGAACGGGCTCGCCCAGGCGCTGCGCGCGAGCTGCCAGGATCCGCTCTTCCGATCCCTGGAGGCCGCGCTCACATCCTACGACCGCGACGCGTTCCTCGAGAACGTCCGCTCCGTCACGCAGCTGCGCAGCGCGGTCGACGCGCTGATCGAGCGCGGCGGGTTCCGCGAGCAGCGCTACCTGCTGCACCAGCTCGACTGCCTGCTCGAAGAGATGGCGTACCTCTCGATCCGCCACGTCGTGAGCTCCTACGAGCGGCACGGCGTGCTGATCGACGAGTGCTTCGAGCTGCTCCACACCTCGGTGGAGAATCTGATTCGAGACGGCCTGCGCTCCGACGAGCTCTCCGATCTCGCGGGCATGCTCCGCATGCCGGGGCTCAGCGACGTCGAGCGCGTCAACATCCTCGAGGCGCTCCAGGACGGCTACCACCTGGTGGTGCAGCGCAACAGCCTCTCCTACGAGGCGCTCGGCGAGCGGCTCGAGCTCTCGGACGACGAGCTGCGCATCGTGCTGGCCAATCTGCAGCGCTACCTGCACGACCTGAACAGCATCGCGGGGCTCGTCGACCTCGCGAAGGCGCACGTGCGCGCTCGCATCGACGCCTCGCCGGACAGCGCCGACCAACGCGGAGACGCCCGGAAGCTGGAGCCGTTCGACATCCTCCACCTCTCCCACCGCGACGAGATCGAGCGGCGGCTCGCGGACCCGCAGACCTTCCTGCGCGACCGCTACGGCAGCAAGGGCGGCGGGCTGATCGGCATCAGCCACGCGGGCATCCCGACGCGCGACGGCTTCATCCTACCCACGGACCTCGGCCGCTCGGCGCTGCACGAATCCGACCCGACGGCCCTCGCGCGCGAGCTCGACGCGCACATCGAGATCCTCGCGCGCGACATCGAGCAGCGCGAGGGCAAGGCGTTGCGCTTCGGAGACCCCACCCGGCCGCTGCTGCTCGCGGTCCGGGGCGGCTCGGTGTTCTCGATGCCGGGCATCCTCACGACGACCGTCTTCGTCGGCCTGAACGACGAGGTCGCGGAGGCGCTCGCAGCCGAGGATCCGTGGTACGCGTACGACAGCTATCGGCGCTTCCTGACCTCGTGGGGCGGCGCGGTGATGGGCGTCGACCTCGAGCACTTCGACCTGGTCGAGGAGGCGAAGCGCCGCCACGGCATCCGCTTCAAGAAGGAGCTCCCCTGGGAAGCCATGCGGGACGTCGCGGAGAGCTGCAAGAAGCTGCTGCGCGAGCACGGTCCCGCCGAGGTCCTGGACGCATCCCTGGCCGACCCCAGGCGCCAGCTGCTGGAGGCGGTGGGCGCGGTGCTCGGAGCCTGGAATACCGAGCGCGCCCGGCGCTACCGCAAGATCAAGGGGCTGTCGGAGAGCTGGAACACCGCCGTCGTCGTCCAGCAGATGTCGTCGGGCAACTGGCGCAACCCAGAGGTCGCCGAGGGCATGGACGAGACGCTCTACTCGCTCACCGGCGTCGTTCCCCACACGATGGTGACGCGCGTCGGGCTGCGCCAGCTCACGGGCGACATCAAGTTCTCGGCGTCGGGCGACGACCTCGTCGGCGGGCTCACGTCCGCGGACTCGTTCGAGCCGATCGGTCGACTGCGCCGCTTGATGCCGATGCTCGAACGGCGCATCGACCACATCGGGACGCGCATCCGCATGGCGCGCGGCACCGACGTCGAGCTGGAGTTCACGGTCGAGCGCGGCGTGCTGAGCATCCTGCAGGCGCGAACCGCCGTCACCCAGCGGTACGAGGGAATCTGCTCGTTCGACGAGCCGGGGCCGCCGGCCGCCACCGGGATCGGCGTGTGTGGCGGCGCGTTTCGGGGCCGGGTTGCGTTCGACGAAGGCGACCTCCGCGAGCTCGCCTTCGTGGAAGATGCGGAGAGCGACGGCGTCCTGCTCGTGCTCGAGAACCCGACGCCCGCGGAGATCCCGCTGATCCTGGAAGCGGACGGCCTGCTCGCCGCGAAGGGCGGCTCGACGTCGCACGCCGCAGTGGCGGTGCACGGCGTGCGTGACAAGGCCGTCAGCGCGGTGCTGGGGGCGACGAGACTGCGCGTGGACGCGGAGGCGCGCCGCGCCGTGCTCGTCGGTGCCGACGGCGCGGAGGTCGCGCGCTTCGGGCGGGGCGACGTGGTCTCGATCGACGGTCGGACCGGCGCGGTCTGGGTCGGTTCGCGCGCGCGCCTCGAAGTCCCCCCGCGCGCGCCCTTCCCCGCCACGCACGCGACCTGACGAGAGCCGCCCCCGCGAAACATCACCGCCCCGCCTCCGCGGCCTCGCCGGGCTCGGCGATCGAAGCGCTGCAGCGACAAGCCGCCGGCGCGATCGGACGCTGGGTGAGATTCATCGCTTCGAGCGCTGCGATGCGCGCGGCGCTGCAGTGGCGACACGCGGCGAACCGCTCGACATCCCAGAGGTCCGCGAACACGCGAGCGCCCCGTTGGCGGATTCCGTACGCGACCACCGATTGGAGCTCTGCGAGATTCGGGGGAGCGTAGTGCCCGCGCGCGGCGAGCGCGTCGACGATTCCGTTGCCCGCGCGGACGGGAATCACCACGCAGCACTCGACGCCGAGCGAGAGCGCGTAGTCGATCGAGCGCCGGGCCCAGTCCGCGCGCTGCGCGCCCAAATGCCCCGGCGGGCCGAGCAGGAGGAAGGCCCGCACGCCGATCCCGTGGTCGATCAGGTAGCGCGTCGCGCGCTCGAAGTCGGCGAGCGTCATGCTCGGCTTGATGCGCGACAGCACCGCTGGATCCACCGTCTCGAGTCCGATCGCGACCTCGAGCCGCGCCGGTGCAATCGCGTTGGCAAACGCGATGCAGCGATCGCCCACGAAGCGCGGGTGGCACTCGACGATCGCGGAGCGCCTGCCTCCCAGCAGCTCCGCGATGCGCGGCAGGTCGGCGGCCGGGATCGCCTCGGGATCGAAGAAGCTGCCCGCGTTGTAGAGCTTGACGTGCGGGGCGTGCGGCAGGCGCGCGAGCGCCCACTCGACCTGCTCCGCCACCAGGCCGTCGGCGATGCGACTCGGCAGCGTGTTGCGCCAGAGGTCGCAGTAGACGCAGCGGAACGGGCACTCCTGGTTGGTGATGAAGATCGCCGCGACGTCTTCGACGCAGCCGGCGCTGGAATGCTCGCGCTCGACGAAGTGCGCGTAGGGCCTCGCGGGATCCAGGCGGGCCCGCGGGCCGCGCGCAGCGAGGATCTCCCGATCAGCGATGCGCGGCAGCATCGAAGATCGATTGGTAGATCGATCGATACGCCGAAGGGTGCTCCGGAAAGAGATCCTCGAGCAGGCCTTCCCGCGCGGCGCCGTGCTGGAAGCGTCGCTTCTCGAACACCGGCATCTCGAGGCCGGTCACCGCGCGGACGCCGTGTGAAACGACCTCGCCCTTGAGGCGGTAGAGCGCCTCGTGGTCCCACTTGGTGAGCTCGATGAACGGGATCCCCTCGGAGACCTCGACGACGTTGGGCAACGAGAATGGGCTGAAGCTCCGGAAGCCGTAGCGATCGGCCGGCGCGTGGCTTCGCGCGCAGCCCCGACTCATGCCCCCCGAGTAGGTGAGCGAGTGCTTGATGGAATCGACGCCCCAACCCTCGTGGTACAGCATCGGGTTGTTGAGCACGCTGCGGATCGTGAGCTCCGGGTTCTCCTCGATCGGATAGTCCTTGAGGTTCTCATCGCCGCCTTCGCCGTCGACGAGATGGCGCCACTCGGGGTAGCGCTCGCGAATCCCGCGGCACAGCGCCAGCGCCATCGCCCCGGCCTGGAGGTCGAGCGGCTTGTAGTCCTCGATCACCCGGATGGTCTGCTCGACGTCGATGTAATCGAGCGGCACCTCGATCGGCTCGTGGAAGATCTGGAGATCCAGCGCCGCCAGGAAGCGCCGCGCCTGCTCGAGATCGGCGCCCGTCTGGTCCACGCTGAGCGTGAAGGCCTTGAGCCGCGCGGGATTCATTCCGAGCCCGCAGATCACGTGGTAGAGCACCAGGAAGACCGCGCCGCTGTCGACGCCGCCCGAGAAGCTCACCCCGATCGGCTCGGCGGCGGGAACGGTCTTCAGCCACTTCTCGATCTCCCCCGCCAGCGCGCCGATGTAGCGCCGGCCGATCTCGGCCGTGTCCCCGGGCAGGGTCTCGCGCGCGGGCGCGAAGAAGCGCCGATAGCTGGGATTGGGGTCGGGGCAGCCGATCAGCTCGACCTCCGTGAGGTGATGCGCGGGAACCATGCGCGTGTAGCTGGGGTGAAATTGAGCTCCGAAGCCGCGCTCTGCGAGCCACGCTTGGATGGTGTCGATGCGATGCGCGACCAACAGGGCCGGCCCCTCGCTCTGCTTGACGATGAAGTACCGCATCGGCAGCTGGAGGGAGCGCGCGAGCCGAACGGTATGCCCGCTGCGCGCGACCAGCGCAAAGTGGCCGTCGATCTCGCGGATCCGCCGGACGTCGCCCTCGGCCACGCGCCCGCGCGCCTCTTCGAGCGAGATGCCGAAGATGACGTTGCGCTCCGGATCCGTGAGATCGAAGACTTCGCGAATGACCCGGGGGTCGACCATGGCAGCCTCCTCGTCGAAGCGGAAAGCTACGCGATCGAACGGGGGCGAGCCAGGATCGACGGCGGGGCGAGCCGGCCGCTCGCGAGCGCCCTATTCGCGCGGCGCGGGCAGCCTCGCGCGCGTCTCGTCCACGCACGGGAAGAGCCGGTCGGGATCCAGCGGCTCCGCGGCGCCGCGCAGCGCCTCGATGCACTCGCCGAACAGCTGGCGCCGCGCGGCCTTGCGCCGCGCGCGGTTCATCTCGTCCGTGAGCGTATCGCCCTCGCCGAGCACGCCCCGAACCGCCACCTCCTTCTCGAACGACGCGCTCGCGCGTTCGAGCAGCTCACGCGCGAGGGAGGTCTCTCCGCGCTTCCAGGCGATGTACCCACCGAGGTAGAGCGCGGTGGTCGCCCGCGGATTCATGCGGTACGCGACTTCGAGGCTCTCTCGCGCGGCGTCGAGCTCGCCCTGCGCGACCTCCACTTCACCGCGTAGCATCGGAGGGCGGCTCTCCTCGCGATTGATCTGGTGCGCGGTCGCGAACGCGCGCGCGGCGGCTTCGAGATCGAAGCGCGCGCCCGCGGCCGGGAGCGCGTGAAGGATTCCGAGCTGCACCCAGGCCCGCGAGCTCGACGGGTTCACCGCGACCAGCCGCTCCCAGCACGCGCTCGCCTCCGCGTAGCGCCCGAGCTCGAGCAGGCTGTTGCCGCGGTAGTAGAGCGCGTCCTCGTGTCGCGGATCCATTTCGCTCATCTCGGCGTAGACGCCCGCCGCCTCCTCCCAGCGGCGCTCGAGAATCAGGTCCTGGGCGCGTCGATTGAGCTCCCAGAAGCGCCGCTTCTGCTCGCGCGTGAGGTGCGAGGACACGTCGGCGATCAGCGCGCGCTCGGACACCGCCAATGTGGAGCGCGCCGGCGCGACGCCTTCCGACCCGCGCGGCTGCGCGGGGCGCGGCGCGCGGCCTTGCTCCAGGCGCCAGAGCCGGTTCACCTCCAGATCGCTCCACGCCTCTTCGCGTCCACCCGGCCAGCGCACCTCGACGCGCTCGACGCGATCCGCGCCGCCGATGCCGACCAGCACGTCGGAGTGGTTCTGCGAGAGGTAGGACGGGCCCGCCCCGGCCTCGCGCAGATAGCTGCGGCCGTCCGCGTGGACTTCGATGCGCGCGCCGCTGCCGGACGGATGGCCCGAGTGGGCCCGAAGCCGCAGGGTGATCCAGTTTCCGCCCGGCGAGTCGTTGCGCAGCAGCCGCGCGCGGCCCCCGTGCCGAACGATGAACAGGTCGGCGTCGCCGTCGGCGTCGTAGTCCGCGTACGCGGCCCCCCTCCCCACGCCCGGCACCTCGGTGCGGAAGCCGGCCTCGGCCCCGACCTCGAAGAAGCCCTCTTCGCGGCCGCGGTTCCAGTAGAGGTGCGGCTGCATCGGCACCATCTGGGTCGGATCGTCGCGCCGCTGCAGCGTACTGCCGTTGGCGACGAAGAGGTCCAGCAATCCGTCGTTGTCGAAATCGACGAATGCGGTCCCCCAGCCGACCAGGTCGAGCGCGATCTGGCCGAGCCCGACGCGGTCGGCGTCGTCCCGGAAGCGCAGCGCGTGGTCCGCGCCCGCGGAAGGAGTCGCGGGCGTGCGATTCGAAAACAGGGCGTTCTCCTGCGCGACCCAGTGGGTCAGGAAGAGATCGAGCCGCAGGTTGCCGTCCCAATCGCCGACCGCGATGCCCATCGAGCTTCGGTAGTCGGCCACCAGCGATTCGTAGCTCACGTCGCGGAAGCTGCCGTCGCCGCGATTCAGGTACATCGCGTTGTCCGAGACGTCGTTGGCCACGTAGAGGTCGGGCCAGCCGTCGCCGTCGAAGTCCGCCCACGCGGCGGCGAGGCTGCGGCCCATCTCGCCGCGGATGCCCGCGGCGGCGCCGCGCTCGTCGAAGCGGCCGTCCCCGCGATTGACGTAGAAGTGATTCGCCACGGGCGGATGCGAGGACGGGTTGATGGTGAACGGATTCTCGGCATCGCCCATGCGCGCGGCATCACTGCCGGGCGGCAGCGGCACGTATCGCACGTATCCGCAGACGTAGAGGTCGAGATCGCCGTCGAGGTCGTAGTCCGCCCAGGAGGATCCCGCCCAGAAGCCCTCCGCGCCGAGTCCGGCGCGCTCGGTGACGTCGCGAAACGTCCCGTCCCCCTGGTTCTCCCAGAGGATGTTGCGCCCCCACGAGGTGACGAAGAGATCCTCGTCGCCATCGCCGTCGTAGTCGACGAAGTTCGCGCCCATGCCGCGGTGCGCGGCGCCGACGCCGGCGGACTCCGTGACGTCCTCGAAGGTTCCGTCTCCGCGGTTGCGATAGAGGCGATCGGTCGCGGTGGAAGCGGCCAGCTGCTCGTCGGGCACGCCCAGCGGCGCCGCGAAGTTGACCAGGAACAGGTCGGGCCAGCCGTCGCCGTCGTAGTCGCCCCAGGCGCCACCCGAGCCCATGTCCTCGGGAAGCTGGCTCGTGCGCCGGAACGGGAAGTGGTCGAAGCGGATGCCGGCCTGCTCGGCGACATCGGTGAAGCGCAGATGCGTCGCAGGCCGCTCGAGGCTCCGATCGAGGCTGCGCGTGATCCCCTCCTCTTCCTCGCCGGCCACGTAGCGCTCGTCGTCGGTCCAATGCGCGATGGCGATGAACAGTGCGACCAGCACGACGGGCAGCGAGCACAGGAGCAGCGTCTTGCGGATCAAGCGGCTGCGCTTGGACAACTAGCCTTCCTCGATCCGAATCGTCTTCTCGTCCGCGGCCATCTGGATCACCGGCGCGGTGAGCCCGCTGTCTTCGCCGAACATGAAGTTCAGCAGGAACTGATCGGCCTTGCGATAGTCGAGCGTAGCCCTCACGTGGAGCGTGCCGGGCTCCGCGGGGGTGCTCAGCTTGAAGTCCACGCGGGGCTCCTCGCCTTCGTTCGCGGACTCGACCGCGGCGCCCTCCGACGACGGGCAGAAGACCGTGTAGCTCGCCGCGTCGCTGAAGCCCGGGAACAGCGCGCGCCGATAGCGCACGCCCACCATCTCCCAGAGGTTGTGCCGGTCGATCAGATTGCCGTAGCGGTCCACCGGCTCGGCCTTGAACATGAACGCGCCCGGCTCGATGAAGTGCTTCTCGTCGCGGCCCCCGCTCGCGAACACGACGTTGCCCCGATCGTCGACGACCTCGAGATGGATCCACGACTGGATGATGTCGAGCGGCCCGGTGGGAAAGTCGTGGCCGACCTTGTTGGACGAGACCACCACGCGCAGGTCGATCTGCTCGCCCGGCGCAACCGCGTCCGGAGAGTGGATCTCGATGTCGACCGCGGGGCCGCTGGCCCACTTGTGGGCGATCTCCGGGATCTCGCGCTTGCCCTGCAGCCAGGCCACCGTCAGCTCGTGCTGCTCCTCCCAGCCTTCGAGCTCGAGCACCCTCGGGACGAACGAATTCGCCGCGATGAAGCGGTGGTCGCGGTGCTTGCCGTCGTCCGTCGAGCGATAGCTGTCCAGGTCGTCTCCCGCGGCCGGATCCTTGGAGTCCTGCAGCGGCATGTGGCACTCCCGGCACTCGACCACCTTCTCGGGATCGCCCTCGGGGTTCCACTTGCTCTTGCGCCAGTTGTCGTACTGGTTCTGGAGCTGGACCCAGCCGACCTTGTTGACCTCCTCGTCGATGAACTGCTTGTGGCAGGCCGCGCAGTATTCGGGCGTCTTGAACAGGCGCTTCGAGAAGACCTCCATGTGCTTGCGCGGATAGGCGCGGATCAGGAAGTCCGAGACGCCCTTGGCGAACGGGCGCTCGTCGAGCTCGTACATGTAGCGCTCGGGCTGGGCGATCGTGTAGTTGGCGTTTCCCTTGAGATCCGTTTCGCGGATCGAGTGGCACACGAGGCACGAGACGCCCTCGTCGTATCCGCGCACGCTCGAGAGGTCCTCGGTGAAGACGTTCTTGGTGCCCGCGAACAGCGAGGCCGGATCGTGGCAGCCCCCGCAGTAGCGCGTGCTCTCGGGTCCGTTCTGCTTGGCCATGACCTCCTGGATGGCCTGGAACGCGGGGTCCATCGAGGACCAGCGGTGCGCGCTGATCGCCCACTCGCGGTAGATCTCCTCGTGGCAGCCCGCGGTTCCGCAGCTCTTGCTGCCCGTGAGCGAGCGATCGTCGAACGCGCCGCCGGTCGTCGTCCGCGCGAGGCTCGGGCTGAACGGGCTGCGGCCCTCTTCGTAGTGGTAATCCGCGGGGAACTCGTTGACCCACTCGACCGGCTCGTGGAGCGCGGAGAGCACGCCGACGAGCGCGAGGCCGGCGATCGACCAGACCAGCGCGCCGCGCACCCAGCGCTTCTCGGCGGACAGCAGGGCCTGCGCGGCCTCGGTGCGGCCCTTTCGATCGCGCGTGATCAGCAGAGCCACGTGGGGGATCAAAAACGCGAGGATCGCAAACGTGGTCACGATGTGAACCGTGTCCCAGGCGTAGGAGATCGCCGTTCCGAACAGCGCCTGCCAGGTGAGCACGACGCCCGAGACCGCGTTGAGCGCGACCATCGCGAACGCCACGTAACCGGTGACGAGGAAGTGGGAGAGCGGCCGCCCGCGGTAGATCCACCAATGGCGCCCCTGGTAGATGAGGTACGGTACCAGGAACAGAACCCCGGCCGCGGTGTGGACGAGCACCGAGATCTGGCTCGGGACGCCAAAGGGCAGCAACCAGATCCACAGGCCGGTGATGGCTTCGAATAACAGCAGGCCCCCGACGAAGATCGAGAGTCGGGAACCCCATTCTCGGTTGCGGCTGTTCGGGCCGCTGGCGGGTGCGGCTTGAGCGGTCATCGGCACTCCCGGGGCGCGCGGGCCGGTGGGCCCGCGAGGCGCGACGTCGCTTCGAGTTTATCGTCATCCAAGACCGGAGAAAACGATGAAATCGCTCGTCATTTGCGGTCGGCGCTAGGATCCGGACGGATGCGCGAAGCGACCCAAGCCCTGGCGTGGCGGATTGCCCCACTGATCACCATTCTGTGTTTAGTGGGGTGCGGCCCGGAGACCTCGAACGAGACGGCCCCCGAGTTCATCGGGGCGATGAATCGCGGCAAGGCCCACTTCGAGAACCGGGATTGGGCGCTGGCGACCGAGGCGTTCGAGCGCGCGGTCGCGCTCGCGCCGGACTCGGCACCGGCCGTGAGGAATCTCGCGCGCGCCCAGCTCATGGCGCTCGACCTCGAAGCGCTCGCCGAGACGCTCGAGGCCGCGCGCGCGCTCGAGCCCGATTCCGTCGCCACCCACTACCTCAGCGGTTTGCGCGACGCCCGGCTCGGAGAATTCGAGCGCGCCGTTCCCCACTTCGAGGCTGCGGCGCGGCTCGACCCGCAGACGGCCGCGCTGCGCTTCCAGCTCGCGAACGCCTACCAGGCCACGGGAAACCGCGAACAGGCCGTCGCGCAGTTTCGCGCCGCGATCGAGCTGGAGCCCTTCCACGCCGCCGCACACCACCGACTGGCGGTCGAGGCCCGCAACGCCGGAGACCGCGAGGAGCTCGAGCGCCGCACGCGCGAGGTCGAGCGCCTCAAGCGCCTGTTCGGCGAACAACCGATGTCCGCCGAGCTGCTCGAGACCTGCGCGTACACGCAAGCCGAGCCCGGCGTCGCGGCGACCTCGCGCAGCCGCCCCGCCCGCCGGGAAGGCGGGGTGCGGTTTCGCGACGCGACGCGCGAGCTGATCCCCGACGCATCCGACCCGGGCGCGCCCGCGGTGGTCGCCACGCTGCTCGACGTCGACGAGGGCGGGCGCTACACGCTGTTCGTCGCGTCCGCGGACGGTCGCGCGAGCCTGCTCACGCCCACCGCGGCTGGGGCGTTTCGCCGCATCCCGCTCGAGATCGAGCTGTCGAAGGCGATGCTGTCGAGCGAGCGCCTCGTCGCGCTCGCGGGCAGTCTCGAGGGCAGCGACGATCTCGAGACGCCGGAATTTCCCGCGCCGGAGCTGCTCAACGATCTGATGCTGCTCGGCGACCGGGGAGCGCAGATGCTCGGGCGGACCGGCCCGGCGTCGTTCCGAGATCTGACCGCGTTCACGGGGCTCGTCGGCCTCGCGGGCAATGCCGCGCGCTGGATCGACTACGACCACGACGGCGACATCGATCTGATCGTGGGCGGCGATGCGGGGCTCTCGCTGTGGCAGAACGGCTTCGCGGGCCAGTTCGAAGACGTCACCCGCAGCGTCGGCATCGACGAGGCGTCGCCGGTCTTGGACGTGCAGGCGGCGGACCTCGACGCCGACGTGGCCACGGACCTGGTGGTGGCCCGCGGCGCGCTCCCGACGCGCGTGTTCGAGAATCGGCGAACCGGCCTGTTCGACGCGCAGCCCGAGCCCCCGGGACCCTGGCCGGCCGCGCGCGCGCTGCTGGTCGACGACCTCGACAACGACGGGCGCTTCGACGCGGTGCTGATCGGAGACGAGCGGATCTCGATCGCGAGCGGACGCGGCGGCGCGCGCGCGGCGATCGACCTCGCGGGCCTGCAGGTCCGCGCCGCTTCGCTGATCGACTTCGACAACGACGGCTGGCTCGACCTGATCCTCGCCGGGGCGCGCAGCCGCGACATCGACGAGGGGCGACTCGCGCTCTGGCGCAACGCGGGCGACACAGCCTGGATCGACGCGAGTGCGGAGACCGGCATCGAGGCGATCGCGCTGCCGGTACCGAGAGCGATCTCGGTGGCCGACCTCGACGCGGACGGCGACAGCGACGTGCTCCTGGTGACGCGGGCGGGGCTGCGCGCGCTGCGCAACGACGGCGGCAACGCGGCCGGCCAGCTCAAGGTGCGGCTGGTCGGCACCAAGACCAACCCGGCCGGGATCGGCACGCGCGTGGAAGTGCGCGCGGGCCCGTTCTGGGCGGTCCGCTCGGTCTCGCAGCTGCCGATCGAGATCGGGCTCGGCGGAAACCGAAAGCTCGACTCCGTCCAGACCGTCTGGACCAACGGCGTGGTCGAGAACGAGATCCAGGTCACGCCCCCCGACGAGCCGCTGACGATCGTCGAGAGGATGGTCGCGTCGGGCTCGTGCCCGTTCCTCTACGCCTGGGACGGCCGGCGCTTTCGCTTCGTGACGGATCTGCTCGGCAACTCGCCGCTGGGCCTCTCGCTGCGCCGCGGCGTCACGCTCGCGTCGGATCCCGACGAGCTGGTCGAGATCGGCAACGCCGCGAGCTTCGCCCCGCGCGATGCGCATTACGTGCTCCAGGTCACCGAGGAGATGCGCGAGGTGCTCTACCTCGACCAGGCGCGGCTGGTCGTCGCCGACCACGCGCCCGACGTCGAGGTCCATCCGACCGACCGGCTGATGCCGCCGCCGTTTCACCCGTCGGAGCTCTGGGCGATGCGGGCCCCGAGGGCTCCGAGGTCCGCGCTGGGGGACGACGGAATCGACCGCACGCGCGCGCTGCGCGCGATCGACGGCGACTTCGCGCCGCCCGGCCGGCCGCGGGCCTCGCAGTTTCGGGGCCAGACGCACCCGCTCGCGCTCACGCTCGACTTCGGGCCGCTCGACGATCTGCGCGCGCCGGTGCTCGCGCTCACCGGCTGGCTGCAGTACGGCGACGCGAGCACCAACATCGCGCTGTCCCAGAGCGAGACCGAGGTCGTCGTTCCGACCGCGCTCGAGATGGAATTGGCGGACGGGCGCTGGGAGCCCGTGAACGTCCGCGTGGGCATGCCGGCCGGCAAGACCAAGACGATCGCGATCGACCTCGCCGACGCGCTCGAGCCCGGCGTGCGGCGGCTGCGGCTGCGCACGACCTTCGAGCTGCGCTGGGACCGCATCGCGCTGCTCGAACGCGTGCCCACGAGCGCGATCGCGATCCACGCGCTCGAGCCCGCGAGCGCCGAGCTGCAGCCGCGCGGCTTCTCCGAAATTCGAACGCGCGCGGCGGGCCACCCCCCGACTCCGGACTGGCACGCGGTGTCCGCGCGCCCGCCGTGGCGCACCACGCCCGCGGGTTGGGTGACGCGATTTGGTGACGTGCTGCCGCTCGTGACGCGGCGCGATGCGCAGCTCGCGCTGCTCACCGGCGGAGACGCGCTCGAGCTTCGCTTCGCGGCATCCGAGCTGCCGACGCTCGAACCCGGACGCGTGAGGACCTACTTCTTCTACTCCGTGGGATGGGACAAGGACGGCGACCACAACGTGGTGGATGGCGACAGCGTGGAGCCGCTGCCCGTGCTCGCAAGGGATGACACTTGGCGGATCCGCTACAACACGCGCTGGGTTTCCAGGGACTGGCCGACGTCGGCGCCCTAGGCGGGCGCCGACGCAATTGCCGAGGCGCCGTCCCGGCCGCGTGGGCGCGGGCGTCCGCCGCGCTGCTGCTCGCGACGCTGTTCGGCTGCGGCGAGGACCCCACCGGGCCGCCGAAATCGCTCGAAGATTGGATCGCCCACCAGCGACGGCTCGAGCAGACGGTCTGGGCCGGTGAATTCATCTCGCAGCGCTACGAGCAGACGCTGGTCGCCCTCTGGGACGCGCTGCTCGAGGCCGACCGCAAGCAGCAGCCGGGTGCGAAGGCGAAGGTCCTCGGCTCGATCGACTTCGACGGCATGGCGATCGGCACGCTCGTGCAAAACGCGGCGCTCGATCACGGCATCGCGGTCTTCGAGCCCCGGCCGCCACACGCCGTGCTGACGCGCGACGACTGGCGCGCGCTCGTCGAGCGGTGGTCGAACGCGGGCTACCGCCTCGTTCAATCCGAGTGGCACCACAACCGCTTCACCCCTGCCCGCGGCGCCGAACCCGCGCGCTCTCAGGTGGAGATCGCGCTTCACCTGATCGAGGGAGCCGACGGCGAGCGGATCGTCGTCGAGGGCGAGCTGGCGGTCGAGTGGTCCGAGCGTCGCGACGAGCGCGAACATCCGATTCCGGCCCGGATCGACGCCACCGCGCTGCGCGTACTCCGCCGCGCGGGGCCGGCTTCGTTCGAGCGGGCCCTGCGCTTCGAGCTGCCGACGCGGGACGGGTTCTCGGCCGTCCACCCGGTGCTGGTCTACGACCTCGACGAGGACGGGCTGCTCGACGTGATCCTCGTCGGCGCGGTCCGCATCCTGTGGAATCGCGGTGGCGGGCGCTTCCAGCGGGCTCAGTTGGTCGACCATCCCTACCAGCTCACCGAGACGGGGGTGATCGCCGACATGAACGGCGATTCGCACCCCGACCTGATGTCGACGCGCGCGCGCGGGGACGTCGTGCTCTATCTGGGAGACGGCGAAGGCCGCTTCCCCGACGAGCCGAAGGTCACGCCGCGCTTCGCGCAGCCGCTGCGCGGGCCCTCGTCGCTGGCGGTCGGAGACGTCGACGGCGACGGAGACCTCGACGTCTGGCTCGCCCAGTACAAGCCCCCGTATCGCGGCGGCCAGATGCCCACCCCCTA
>JBFGGA010000079.1:0-15127 GCA_041579295.1 Myxococcota bacterium
CGGGGCGATCAGGCCCATCAGCGTCACCGGCACGATCTCGACGGGAATGCCCGCCTCCACGCAGTCGAGCAGATTCTGGCAGGAGTCCTCGCCGTAGCGGAAATTGCCCGTCGCGGTGATCGTGAAGATCGACATGGGCTTCGCGCACAGCTCGGCGCGATCCACCCGAAACAGCTCCATCATCTGCGCCATGCGCGGAACCCCGGTCTCGCTGAACGCGCCCGACACGACGGGCTTCTTCGAGGTCGTCATGCACATGTAGAGGCGCCAGGCGTCCGAAACCTGCGCTTCGATGTCGTCGTTCGTGGAGAACGCCGTGGCGAGGTAGGCGATGTGCTCGAGCCCGTCGCAAAGGCGCGCGTATTCGATGAAGTCCGCCGAATTCGCGAGTCGAGCCCGGTTCGTCCGGTGATCGAGAATCTTCAGGCCGCTCGAAGCGGGCACGAAATGCACGTTGTTGCCGCCGAGCTCGGCGTGCGGCGCCCCGTCGCGGTCGTAGAGCGTAAACGAGCGCGGGCAGCTCGCGAGCGCCTTCTCGACCTCGTCGGGCGGGAAGAGGATGCGCTCACCACTCGCGTCGGCCTCGAGCCCGTGATCGAGGAGGCGCTGGCGCATTTGCGGCCCGCGGATCTCCATCCCGATCTCGCCCATGATCGTCTTGGCCTCGTCGAGGACCCGCTGGATGAGGTCCTCCCCGACCGTCTGCAGGCGGGGGCGCATCGCTCAGGCGGACCCGAACGCCTCGCCGCCGGTCGAGGCCAGGTATTCCCGCCAGTACGCCTGCCCTTCCTCGGAAAGCGTGGAGACGGGATCGTAGGCCGGGTAGTCGCGGGTCAGGGCCTCCGGGTCGTCGTACTCGATGCCCGTCCGGTAGTTCTTTCGCCAGTAGGAGATGCCCTTCACGCGATCGTACGAGTGCGGCATGTGCACCCAGCGCTTGCCGACGAACGGGACGTCGCAGAGGAAGCGCGGCGTCGCGAAGCCCGGCAGGTAGCCCATGATCGCGAGCTGCAGATCCTGCGTCTCCCAGACCGCGAGCCGCCAGTGCTCGGCGTTGGGAATCATGTCGCACATGTAGAAGTAGTAGGGGATCACCTTCGCGTGATCGGTGAGCATGAAGCACAGCTCCAGGAGCTGGTTCGGTGTCGTGTTGACGCCGCGCAGCAGCACGCCCTGGTTTCGCACGTCGCGGTATCCCATGTCGAGGAGCGCGCGCACGGCCTTTCCGAACAGCGGCGTCACCTGTTGCGCCGAATTCACGTGCGTGTGGACCGCGATGTCGACTCCGCGCCGGCGGGCCCTCGTCGCCATCTCTTCGTACGCCTCGAGCACGTCGTCCTGGAGAAAGTGCTGCGGCACCCCCACGAGAGCCTTGGTGGCGAGGCGGATGTCCCGGATGTTCGGCAGATCCATGAGCTCGAACACCCAATCGCGCAGACGATTGGCGGGGACGTTCGCGACGTCGCCTCCCGACACCACCACGTCGCGCACCGATGGGGTGCGAGCGAGGTACTCGAGCATCGCCTCCCAACGGTCGTGCTGCTTCAGCTCGAACTTGTACTTGAGGATCTGCTTGGTATCGCGGCCCACGAGATCCATCCGCGTGCAGTGCCCGCAGTACTGCGGACACGTGGGGATCATCTCCGCGAGCACCTTGGTCGGGTAGCGGTGCGTGAGGCCCTCGACCGCCCACATGTCCGCCTCGTGCAGGGAGTCGCGGCTCGCCATCGGGTGGCTCGGCCAGTCGAGATCCCGCTCGCTGAACGCGGGCGCCATGTAGCGGCGCACGGGGTCCTCGCGCAGATTCCGCTCGTCCATCGTATTGATCATCTGCGGCGGGATCAGCATCGACATCGTGGCGCGCTCTCGCTGGTCGCGCTTGATGTCGGCGCACAGCTCGTCGTCGAGGTGATCACCGCACACGCGCTTGAACTCGGCGACGCTCTTCACCGAGTGCGAGCGCTGCCACTTGGCGGACTCCCACTCCTGCCGCGTCACCTCCGCGTAGCCGGGAAGGCGCGTCCAGTCCGGCTCGACGTACTCGCGCCGCAGCGGATACTCGAAGGGTTGCTCGGCTGCCTGGGCCCTGCCCACGTCGCGCTTCGGGCGCGCCTGGGCCGGACCGACGCGGTCTGTGGCGCTCTCGCTGAGGTCGCTCATGATCGGGCTCCGACGGTTCGCGTGCGCCACCGCCCCCCGCGGCGGCGAAAAGACCAGCTCCAACCGCCAGTTTACCCCGCTTTGACGGCGCGTGATAGGCGCGCTCGAGCCGGTTTCCGAGCGAAGCCCGACGCGCGAAGTCGCACCGACGAAGGCCGCGCGCCCGCGCGCGGGTGGGCGCCACGGCTCGCCGACGCGCAGGACCGCGCGCGCGGGCGGGCCCGGCGGCTCGGCGAAGCGGAGGCCCGCGCGCAGAACAATATGCTATGGGTGGCCGCCAACCAGTGGTCGGTTCGACCGCGCAATCACCCGAGAGCGCTCGATGGCGGGTCGGGCGGCGGGCTTCGCGATCGACGCGGCTCGGAGAGGGGTGCACCCGGTGGCGATCGATCGTCGGGCGGCTTGGGGTATCGCGCTGCTGTGCACGCTGAGCGCCTCGACGGCGCTCGTTGCGACGAGCCCCGCGGCCGCGAAATCCAAACCCCAGCCGCTCAGCGTGGACGACTACTTCCGCCTCGGCGAGGTCGGCGACCCGCAGTTCTCGCCCGACGGGCGCTGGATCGCCTACACGGTCACGACGCGGGACCTCGGAGCGGACGAGACCCGCAGCCGGATCTGGATGCTGCCCGCCACCGGGGGCGACGCGATCCCCGTCTCCGCGGAAGACGAGACCTCTACCTCGCCGCGTTGGAGCCCGGACGGCCAATACCTGGGCTTCCTGTCGGCCCGAGACGCGGGAAAGACCCAGGTCTGGACGCTGTTTCGCGGCGGCGGTGAAGCCGTGCGGCGCACGCACACCGCGCAGGGCGTGAAGGCCTTCGAGTGGTCGCCCGACGGCAAGCGAATCCTCCTGGTATTGCAGGACCCTACGCCCGAAGAACTCGAAGCGAAGGCGGCCGAGGAAAAGGGAGAGCGCTACGAGGCGAAGACGCCGCCGCCCTGGGTGGTGACCCGCCAGCAATTCAAGCTGGACTACGTGGGGTATCTCGACAGCCGCCGCACCCATCTCTACGTCTTCGATCTCGCGAGCGGGGAGATTGCGCAGATCACCTCGGGCGACTTCGACGACTCCGAGCCCGCCTGGTCGCCCGATGGCACGCGCGTGGCCTTCGTGAGCAACCGCACCGCCAACCCGGACGACAACTACAACACGGACATCTGGGTGGTCGCGGCCGACAACGACGACCTCGGCGAGGCGTTGCTGCAGGTCACCACCAATCCCGGACCCGACGCGGCGCCGAGCTGGAGCCGCGACGGCGCGTGGATCGCACACACCTCGAACACCGAGACCGACGCCGCACTCTACGGCACGAACCACCTCGCGGTATCGCCGGCCGCAGGTGGCGAAGCGAGGCTTCTGACCCGGGAGCTCGACCGCATGATCTTCGCGCCCAGATTTTCCGGGCGCGACGACTCGATCTACTTCCTGCTCGAGGACAGCGGCGAGCAGAATCTCGCCCGCATCGCCGCTTCGGGAGGCGCGGCCGAGCGCCTCGTCGGCGGCCCCCGCGTGGTGAGCGCGCTCGACGAGGGCCCGTCGGGCGAGTTCGCGCTCCTGGTATCCGAACCCCAGCTGCCCGCCGAGGTCTTCCTCTTCGCGGGCGGAACGATCGAGCGGCGATCCCGCGTCAACGACGAGGTCGTGGCCTCGCTGCAGCTCGGCTCGGTGGAAGAGATCCGCTATCCGAGCAAGGACGGGACGCCGATCGAGGCCTTCGTCGTCAAGCCGCCGGGCTTCTCGTCTTCGCGTCGACATCCCGCGATCCTGAGGATCCACGGCGGCCCGCAGGCGCAGTACGACTTCGGCTTCCACTTCGAGGCGCAGCTCTACGCTTCGAACGGCTACGTGGTGGCCCTGCCGAACCCCCGCGGCTCGACGGGCTACGGCCAGGACTTCTGCATGGCGATCTGGAAGGCCTGGGGCGAGCCCGACTACCAGGACGTGATGGGCGCGGTCGACTACCTCGTCGAGCAGCGCTGGGCGCACCCCGACAAGCTCGCGGTGACCGGCTGGTCGTACGGCGGCATGCTCACCAATCACGTGATCACCAAGACGGACCGCTTCAAGGCCGCGGCCACCGGCGCGAGCGCGACGCTCTACGTGGTGAACTTCGGCCACGACCAGTACCAGCGCTGGTGGCGCTACGAGCTCGGGCTGCCCTGGCAACCCGAGAGCCGGCAGCTGTACGACAAGCTCTCCCCGTTCAATCGGATCGAGAACGTCACGACGCCCACGCTGATTCTCGGCGGCAAGGAAGACTGGAACGTGCCGATCATCAACTCCGAGCAGCTCTTCGTCGCCCTCAAGCTGCTCGGCGTGCCGACGGAGCTCGTCGTCTACCCGGACGAGTTCCACGGAATCGACACGCCGTCGCACACGAAGGATCTCTACGAGCGCTACCTCGCCTGGTTCGGTCACTACGTCAAGGGAGAGAAGACCGCCAAGGCGCCCTGAATTTCCCCATCGCGTGCGACGCCGCGCGACTGGCGGCGCCGCACGCGAAGTCGATCGGAGCCCCCCATGAAGCGCCCCCTCGCCTTCCTCTCGATTCTGTCACTTGCGATCACTCCGGTCCCGGCGCGGGCCGACGACGCCAGCGCCGCCAAGCGCGCGGCCGTCGCGAGCATCGATCGCCAGGCCGCCGAGATGACCCGGCTCTCGGACCGGATCTGGGAGCTCGCGGAGATCGCGCTGCGCGAAACCCGCTCGGCCGCGCTGCTCGCCGACTACGCGGAGTCCCAGGGATTCCGCGTCGAGCGGGGCGTCGCGCAGATGCCGACCGCGTTCGTCGCGAGCTACGGCAACGGCCGGCCGATCATCGGCATCATGGGCGAGTACGACGCGCTGCCCGGGATCTCGCAAAAGGCGCAGACTACGAAGGAAGCGCTCGTGGAAGGCGCGGCCGGGCACGGCTGTGGCCACAACCTCTTCGGCCCCGCGAGCCTGGCCGCCGCGGTCGCGATCAAGGAGCGGATCGCCGCGGGCGAGCTCGCGGGCACGATCCGCTTCTTCGGCACGCCCGCCGAGGAAAAGATCGGCGGCAAGGCCTACATGATCCGAGCGGGCCTGTTCGACGACGTGGACATCGCGCTCGCCTGGCATCCGGGCGACGAGGTGTCGGCCGACACCGACGGCAGCCAGGCGATGGTGGACTTCGCGGTCGAGTTCCGAGGTAGAACGGCGCACGCCGCCTACGACCCCTGGAACGGCCGCAGCGCGCTCGACGGCGTCGAGCTGTTCACCCATGCGATCAACCTGATGCGGGAGCACGTTCGGCCCACGGTCCGGATCCACTACGTGGTCGCGGATGGCGGACAGGTTCCGAACGTGGTGCCCGACTACGCGAAGGTCTGGTGCTGGGTTCGGGACAGCGAGCACACGGGCGTCGACGCACTCGTCGAACGCGCGCGCGCGGCCGCCGAGGGCGCCGCGCTCGCCAGCGGCACCGAGAGCAGCTTCCGCGTTCAGGCGGGCAGCTACGGGCTGCTCGTGAACCTCGAGGGCGCCAAGCTCATCCACGAGAACCTGGAATGGCTCGGCCCGATCGAGTTCAGCGAGGAGGAACAGGAGTTCGCGCGCGCCATCCAGCGAGAGACCGGCGTCAAGCCCAGCGGCCTGAAGGGCGCCCCGCAGCCGCTGAAGCTCACGCGGCGGGACCCGGACGGCGGCTCCACCGACGTGGCCGACGTGAGCTGGGTGGTGCCCACCCTTCATCTCTCCGCGACCACGGCCGCTCACGACGCGCCGTGGCACGCCTGGCCGGTCGTCGCAACCGGCGGCATGTCGATCGGCCACAAGGGGATGGTCTACGCCGCCAAGGCGCTGGCTGCCACCATGGTGGACCTCTACGAGAAGCCCGCGTGGAGGGCGGCGATCGAAAAGGAGTTCGAGGAGCAGACCGACGGCTTCGAGTTCAAGTTCTACATCCCGGAAGGTCCGCCGCCGGTACCCCGGGATTGAAGCGGAGTCGATTCTTGCAGAGCTTCGCCGCGCACTGTGCCGCGCTCTCGATCCTGCTGTGCATCGGACTCGCGGCGGTCTCCCGCGCCGCGGGCATCGAGGTGCGAACGCTCGGGGCCTCGGGCGGACCCGCGAGCGCGATCTGCGAACGCTGTGCGGACGGCGACCTCCTCGTCGCGAGCGGCGCACTCGAAGTCGTCATCGGCGGCTCGCACCGCAGCGACGAGTCGTTCTACAAGTTCCGCACCGCCGATGCGCTCGGCAGCATCGTCTTCTTCCGCCCCGCGGGATCCGCGATCCGCGGCGACATCATGCTCGGCACGCCCTACACGCGAGTCGGCGATACGACCCGGCACGTCCGCTACGAGCGCGTCGAGATCCAGCGCTCGGGGCCTCGCGTGCGCTTCGTCGCGACGGCCGAGCACCGCGACCCGCGCGGTGCGCGCCTGCGATTCGTCGGGCGCTACGACTTCGCGCCCGACTCGGGTCGCGTTGCGATCTCGCTCACGGCGACCAACGTGGGCAGCGCGCCGGTCGAAGACCTCGTCTACTCGCTCTTCTTCGACCCCCACCAGATCTACGACTTCAGCCCCGCCGATGCGCCAGCGCACCGCGCGCTCGCGTTTCGGGGCTACCCGCGCGAGAGCCGGCTGATCGGCTGGGTGGACGAGACGCCGCGCCTGGCGGTCTCCGATTACCACTGGGGCTGGGACGGAGGCATGATCCTGCCCGATCCGCTGGCCGTGAGCCTCGAACCGGGGCAGAGCCAGACGAGGAGATACGCGCTCGTCGCGGGCAACGATCACCGGGCCGTGCTCGAATCCCTCTACGAAGAGGTGGGAGCCGCCGCGCATGCGGCGCGCTTCGAGTTTCAGAGCGCGTCGACCGACTACCTCGAATTGGTCGTGCGCGATGCCGCATCCTCGGCCGTGTTCTTCCGCAGCTTTTTGGATCGCCCCGCGTCGATCTCGATCGCGCTGCCCGCCGGCGACTACGCGGTGCGCGCGAACTTCTTTCCGGGCGTGGCGGAGTGCTCGCTCTCGGTGAGCGAGCGCGGGCCGAACCGCTGCCGGCTGCGCGATCCACCGCAGGGGCGCGCGGCGCTGCGCATCGTCGACTCCGCGGGCGCCTTCGTTCCCGGAAAGGTTTCGTTCCGCGGCATTGCGCCGACGCCCTCGCCCTACTTCCGACCCGTCAACCCCACCCACGACGACGGTTACTGGGAATCGCACAAGAACTCGGCGTTTCCCGACGCGGCCGGGAGCGCGGTCGCGCTGCCCGTGGGATCCTATCGCGTCATCGCGTCGAGGGGACCCGAATACTCGATCGACGAAGCGACCGTGGTGATTACCGAAGGGGAGACCGCGGAGCTCGCCTTCCGGATCGACCGGGCAATCCAGCGACCCGACCTGATCTCGGTGGATCCCCACCTGCACACGCTCGAATCCGACGGCTCCGTCGATGTGAAGCAGAGGATCCGATCGATCGTCGCCGAGGGCGTCGACGTCGCCATCGCGACCGACCACAACCTGCCCGTCGACTACGGTCCGGCGCTCGAGGAGCTGGGACTGCGAGATCAGCTGATCGTTCTCGCCGGCGCGGAGGTCACCGTTCCGGAGCGACTCGACTACAACACCTACCCGATGGCCGTGCAACCCGATGAGCACAACCACGGTGCCATCGACGCGCTCTCCACGGATCTCTCGAGCCGCTTTCGCGCGAGCCGCGCGCGAGATCCCGGCGTGGTGCTGCAGATCAATCACCCCCGTTCGTGGCAGTTCGACTACTTCAATTGGCACGCGCTCGACCCCGAGAGCGCCGCGTTCGCACGCGAGGGATTCGATCTCACCTTCGACGTGCTCGAGGTCGTCAACGGAGCCGACTACGACAGGCCGGACAACCGGGCGACCCGCAGGGACTGGTTGAATCTGCTGCGGCGCGGCCACTTCTTCCCGCTCGTGGGCACCTCCGACTCCCACGAGATCGATCGCGACGAGCCGGGCTACTCGCGCACCTACGTCTATCGCGGCGCCGCGCTCGGCGCGCCCGCCGATCCCTTGCAGCTGATGCAGCGCATTCGCGAGGGCCGCTCGTTCGCGAGCAACGGCCCGATCCTCGACCTCGTGGTATCCGACCGCTACCGGCCCGGCGACACGCTGACCGCAGTCGACGGCGAGGTCGCCGTCGGCCTCGAGGTCTGGAGCGCGCCGTGGATCGAGGCGTCGGAGGTCCGGCTCTACGTCAACGGCGAGCCGCGCGAGGTGGCGATGCGACCGATCGCGCACCCGAGCGCGCGGTACTTTCGGGGTGATCTCGCGTTGCGCCTGGATCGCGACGCGTACCTGGTGGCCGAGGTTCGCGGATCCCGGAGCCTCTCTCCCGTCGTGCAGCGGGAGTCGACCGACGAAGCCGGCGTGCTGCCGTATGCGCTGACCAACCCGATCTTCGTCGACGTCGACGGCAACGGCGTCTTCGATCCCCCGCTGCCGCGCGAGATCGAGATTCGAGCCATCGACTCGCCCGCGGGTCCGGCGTCGTGGCCGGCCGCGCCGCCACGTCGCGAGGTCGGATTGCGATCGACCCGGAGCCGAAGGCGACTCTCACGAACCGAGTCGTGAATATGGAGAAACCAATGCGCAACTCACTCGAACCGCTCCGCAGGGCGCTGCTCGTCTTTTCTCTGATCACCGCGTGGGGATGCTCCGAGGAGCCGATCGTCGAGCCATCGCCGCCGGCCTACGGCATCGGAATGCGCGAGGTCTGGATCCCGATGCCCGACGGCGTGCGCCTCGCGGCGGACCTCTTCGTGCCCGAGGGCGGAAAGCCCAACGAGCGCTTCCCGGTCCTGCTCGAATATCTCCCGTACCGCAAGACGGAATCGCGCAGCCGGAACCACGCCGTCTATTCTTACTTTGTCCGACGCGGCTACGTGGTGGCGCGCGTCGACATCCGCGGCACCGGCAACAGCGAGGGGCGCTTGATCGCCCACGAGTACACCGACCAGGAGAACGACGACGGCGAGGTCGTCATCGACTGGCTCTCCAAACAGCCCTTCTCGAACGGAAACGTCGGCATGTTCGGGATCTCTTGGGGAGGGTTCAACTCGATTCACCTGGCGATGCGCAATCCCCCGGCCCTGAAGGCCATCATCGCCGTCGACGCCACCGACGATCTGTTCCAGGACGACGTCCACTACATGGACGGCATCATGCACGTCGATTCCTGGGAGATGAGCCAGGACCTCGACAACGCGCGACCCGGCGCACCGGACTACCAGATCGACGAGGCTTATTTCGCCAACCGCTTCGACGCCGAGCCCTGGATGCTGACCTACAAGCGAAAGCAGCGCTACGGACCGTTCTGGAAGCGCACGGCGCTGATCGAGCGCTACGACTCGATCCGCGTGCCGAGCTTCCTGATCGGCGGCTGGTACGACGGCTACCGGGACAGCGTCCCGCGCATGCTCGAGCACCTGGAAGCGCCCGTGAAGGCGATGATCGGTCCGTGGTCCCACTACCTCCCGCACGACGCGAGCCCGAAGCCGCAGATGGAGTGGCGGCACGAGGCCGTGCGCTGGTACGACTACTGGCTCAAGGGGCGCAACACCGGGATTCTCGACGAGCCGCGCTTCGCGGTGTTCGTGCGGCGCTGGCATCCGCCCGGCCCCGTGCTCGAGGTGGTCGACGGGCGCTGGCGCTGGGAGGCGGGCTGGCCGATCGAGCGCATCCGCGAGCGCACCCTCTACCCGCAGCCGAATCACGGGCTCGCCGCGGGCGCGCCCGAGCGCGCCACCCATCAGCTGCGCTACGTGCCGTCGGCGGGCGTCGAGGCGGGCGGACCCGTGATGTGGTGGGGGGACGCGGCCCACGACCAGCGGCCGACCGATGCCTTCAGCCTGGTCTACGACGGCGCGCCGCTCGACGAAGAGGTCGAGATCCTCGGCTTTCCGCGCGCGATCCTCCGGGTCTCGGCGAGCGCGCCGCACGCCAACTGGTTCGCGCGCCTCTCCGACGTGGCGCCCGACGGCACGGTCACGCAGGTCACCGGCGCGGGCTTCAACGGCGCGCATCGGGAATCGTCGACGGATCCCAAACCGATCGAGCCGGGCGAGCCGTTCGACCTCGACATCGAGATGCACTTCACCTCCTGGGTGTTCCCGAAGGGCCATCGAATCCGCCTGTCGGTCAACAACGCACAGTGGCCGATGCTCTGGCCCACCCCCCATCCGATGACCACCGAGCTGCGCCTCGGGGGCAAGCGCGGAACGCGGCTCGTGCTGCCCGTCGTGCCCGCGGGCGACTGGCCCGAGCCGAGCTTCCTGCCGCCCGCCAAGGACCCGCGGCTGCCGGGCTTCGAGACCCTCGACGCGGGAACGGTCTCGGGGTACGGCGAGATCTCGTCGGTCGACCGCAACCCGCAGACCGGAGAGGCCATCGCGCGCGCGACCAACGCGAGCAGCACCCGCTATCCGTGGGGCACGCAGCACTACCAGGAGTCGATCGAGCACCGCACGAACGACCACCACCCCGAGGCGACCTCCGTGCTCGGCAAGTACCGAACCACCGTCGAACTGGCCGACCGCACGCTCACCTGGGAGTCGGAGGTCTCGTTTCGCAGCGACCTTGCGAACTTCTATTACGAATCCACCCGTCGCCTGAAGCGAAACGGCAAGCTCGTTCGCGAGAAGCGCTGGAGCGACGCGATTCCGCGGGATCACCAGTAAGGCGCCGCGGATTACGCGACCCGTTCGGGCCGCCAGTGGGAGGAGGCGAACGTGAGAGAGCGCAGGGATCGACCTCTCGCATCGAAGCGCCGCAAGTGGGGCATCCTTTGCTCGGCGCTGGCCTGCGTGACGGGCCTCGCGGGCTGCAGAACCGTTCCGACGCCGCCCGCCAAGGCGGTCGACGCGCTGTTCGCGCAGACCGATTCCGCGGCGACCCCGGGCGCCGCGATCATCGTCATCCAGGACGGCGTCGTGGTGCAGAAGAGCGCGTACGGCATGGCCGACCTCGAACGCGGCATGCCGTTCGAGACCGACACCTCGACCCGTCTGGGCTCGGTCTCCAAGCAGTTCACCGCGATGGCGATCATGCTCCTCGAGGAGGAGGGCCGGCTCGACTACGACGATCCGATCACGCGCTACCTGCCCGAGCTCGCGCGTTTCGGCGACGCGATCACCATCCGCCACCTGCTGAACCACACGGCCGGCCTGCCCGACTACTACGACGTGATGGTGGAGGTCACGGGGGTGGAGAGGCCGCTCACGCGGCACGCACTCGACACCTACGCGCGCTGGGGCGAGCCCGAGTTCGCGCCCGGCGAGCGCTACGAATACAGCAATCCCGGCTACGAGCTGCTGGCGCTGGTCGTCGAGCGAGCGTCCGGCGAGGCCTTCGGGGACTTCGTCGAGGAGCGCATCTTCGCACCTCTGGGGATGGAGAACTCGGTGGTCCTCGACGACCGCCAGCCGAAGCTTGCGAAGCGCGCCTACGGCTACGCGAAGGACGGAGACGGCTTCGCGCGCTACGACGACGATCCCCTCAACTACATCGTCGGCTCCGGCGGCGTCTACTCCACCGTGGAAGATCTGTATCGCTGGGATCAGGCCCTCTACGGCGAGAACCTCGTGAACAAAAACTCGCGCGCGAAGGCCTTCAGCCCCACCCGGTTGAACAGCGGCGACCTCCATCCCTACGGCTTCGGCTGGCGCCTCGACGAGCATCTCGGGCGGCGCCGCGTCGCCCACGGCGGCAGCTGGGTGGGATTCCGGACCTTCATCGGGCGCTACCTCGACGACCGCTTCAGCGTCATCGTGCTGACCAACCTCGCCGAAGCCGAGCCCGAGAGCATCGCGGACACCATCGCGGCGCTCCATCTCGCGGCGCGCGAGGGCCCGGACCGCCCGGCCTCGAGCGTCGTCGTCAACGCGAAGCTGCTCGACGGAAGCGGCGCGGCCGCCCGATCGGGCTCGGTGCGCATCGTCGGCGATCGCATCGTCGAGGTCGGAGACCTCGCGCCCGCGCCGCACGACACGGTGATCGACGCGCGCGGCTTGGTCCTCGCTCCGGGGTTCATCGACACCCACAGCCACGTCGACGACGACATCCTCGAGCAGCCCGAGGCGCTCGCCGCGGTCAGCCAGGGCATCACGACCGCTGTCGTCGGCCAGGACGGTGGATCCAGGCTTCCGCTGCGCGATTTCTTCAAGCAATTGGAGGACGTGGGCGCCGCGATCAACCTCGCCTCCTACGTCGGCTTCGGATCGATCCGCAAAGCAATTCTTGGCGAGGACTTCAAGCGCCCCGCGACGCCCGGGGAAATCGATCGGATGCGGGCGTCGATGCGCGCCGAGATGGCGGCCGGCGCGCTCGGCATGGCGACCGGCCTCGAGTACGAGCCGGGGCTCCACTCGACGACCGACGAGGTGGTCGCGGTGGCGCGCGAGGCCGCGGCGCTGGGCGGGCGTTACATCAGCCACGTCCGCAGCGAAGACCGCGAGTTCTGGGCGGCCATCGACGAGCTGATCGAGATCGGCCGCCGCACCGAGATGCCGGTCCAGATCTCGCACGTCAAGCTCGCGCTGCGCGCCAACCACGGACGCACCGATCGGCTGCTCGCGACGCTCGACGCCGCGCGTGCCAACGGAGTGGACGTCACGGCCGACATCTACCCGTATCCGTACTGGGAATCGTCCCTCACCGTCCTCTACCCCGATCGCGACTACACGAATCGCGAGACCGCGGAGTTCGCGCTCAGCGAGCTCACCACGCCGGAGGGCGCGCGCATCGGCCGATTCGAAGCCAGCCCCGAGTACGCGGGCAAGACGCTGCTCGAGATCTCGGAGATGCGCAGCAGCGACCCGGTGACGACGCTGTTGGCGCTCACGCAGGAGTCCCAGAGCTATGAGGCGAAGACCGGCCGGGAGTACACCGAGACGGTGATCGCGACGAGCATGACGGAGGCGGACATCGAGCGCCTGATGAGCTGGCCGCACACGAACTTCTGCACCGACGGCGACCTCGTCGCCTCCCATCCGCGCGGCTTCGGCTCCTACCCGCGCTTTCTCGGCCGCTACGTGCGCGAGCGCGGGGTCATGGACCTCGCGACGGCCGTGCACAAGTCGACCGGGCTCGCAGCCGCGCACATGGGACTGCGCGACCGCGGCGAGATCCGGCCCGGCATGAAGGCGGACCTCGTGCTCTTCGATCCCGACAGCGTGATCGACCGCGCGACGCCCGAAGCGCCGCGCACGCTCTCGGTCGGAATCGAGCGCGTCTGGGTCAACGGCGAGGTCGTCTTCGAGGGCGGCGAGCCCACCGGCAGGCGACCGGGCCAGGTCATCCGCCACTAGCGAATGGGAAGCCGAGCCGAGGCGGCGAACCGAGACCGAGGCAGCGAAGCGCGATCCGAAACCGACGCAGCGAACCGAGACCGAGGCGAGCGATGGTAAACGCAGCGACGATCCGGCTTCTGGTGACGATCGCGCTGGGCGCGCTGGTCGCCAGTCTTGGTAATGCCGCAGACGAGCGCCGAGCCCTGCGCGTCGACGACCTCTCCGCGTTGAAGCAGGTGTCTGCGCCGCGGATCTCGCCCGACGGAAGCCGCGTCGCGTACGCGGTGGCCGAGGTCGACGCGCGGGCCGACGTGAGCCGAAGCGATCTCTGGATCGCGCGCTGGGACGGCAGCGAAACCGTGCGCCTCACCGCGACGCCGCAGTCGGAGCACGCCCCGCGCTGGAGCCCGAACGGCGAGCGATTGGCCTTCCTGTCTCCCGGCAGCGATCCGGAGGCCGCCGACCAGCTCTGGCTCGTCGACCCGAGCGGCGGCCGCGCCGAACGCGTCACGGCGCTCGCGCACGGCGTGTCGGACTTCGACTGGGCGCCCGACTCGCGAAGGCTCGTCGTGGTCTCGCGCGTGGCGCCGCCCGAGAGCCGCGCCGAGACGAAGGGCGGACCGATCGCAATCGATCGCATGCTGTTCAAGCGGGACGGCTACGGCTACCTCGGCAAGGAACGCTCGCGGCTGCACCTGCTCGACCTCGAAGATGGGAGCATCGAGGTGCTGACCGCGGGCCCCCACGACGAGATCATGCCGTCGTTTGCGCCCGATGGGTCGCGCATCGCCTACGTGACGAAGCTCGGTGACGACCCCGACCTCCACGAGAACTGGGACATCCTCACGATCGCGCCCGTACCGGGGGCGACACCGAAGCGCGTGACCGAGGGCGAGCGGATGGAATGCGATCCGGTCTGGGGCTGGGGGAGCCATCCGGCCTGGAGTCCCGACGGCCGGCGGATCGCGTGCGTCCAGAGCGGCCCGCTGGAGCTCAGCTGGTTCACCCTGCAGCAGGTGGCGATCTTCGCGGCGACGGGTGACCGCGGCCAGCGACCCACCGCCGCGCTCGACCGCAACACCACGCGCCCGCGCTTTTCGCGCGACGGCTCGCGCGTGTTCTTCGTGCTCGAGGACGACCAGAGTGCGGTTCTCGCCTCCATCTCCACCGACGGCAGCGACCTGCGGCGCCTGACACCGCCGGGCCGGACCGTGATCGACTACGACCTCGGCCCCGACGGCAAGATCGCGCTGCTCTCGAGCGCGCCCGACGAGCCGCCCGAGATCGCGGCGCTCGACGGGGACGAGCTGCGCGGGCTCTCGCGCGCCAACGCCGCGTTCCTGGCAGCGGTGCGGCTCGCGAAAGCCGAAGCGGTGGCCTACGCGGGCGCGGATGGAACGGAGCTGCACGGACTGCTGATGAAGCCGCCCGGCTTTCGCGAGGGCGTCCGACATCCGACGATCCTGCGGCTGCACGGCGGGCCGGTCGCGCAGTGGCAGTACGAGTTCAACTTCGGCTGGCAGGTCCTCGCGGCGCACGGCTACGCGGTGTTCGGGCCCAATCCGCGCGGCAGCTCCGGGCGCGGCGAGGCGTTCCAGAAGGTCATCTTCGGCGACTGGGGCAAGGCCGACGTGGCGGACGTGCTCGCAGCCGCCGACCACCTCGTCGAGGTC
>JBFGGA010000080.1:0-15068 GCA_041579295.1 Myxococcota bacterium
CACCGCGAGCTCGCGCTCGAGCTCACCGAGGCCGGTGTGCCAGTATTGGACGGCACGCGCGAGGCGCTGCTGGCCTTCCGCCACCTCTTCGACTACAGCGCGTTTCTCGCGCGACCCGCACAGCAGCCGCCGACCCCACCGGCCGAGGAGATCTCGAAGCGCTGGCGCGAGCGGCTGCGCGAACCGAGCCCCCTCGACGAGGTCGAAAGTCTGTCGCTGCTCGCCGACTACGGCGTGCCCGTCGCGACCGCGCTGCGCGCCGAGTCCCTGGAGGAGGCGCTGCGGGCAGCCGCGGACATCGGCTATCCCGTCGTGCTGAAGACCGCGGCGCCGGGGATCGAGCACAAGAGCGAAGTCGGCGGCGTGATCCTCGACGTCGCGGATCCGGAAGCCCTGAAGGCCGCGTACGCTGATCTCGAACGGCGCCTCGGCCCCGAGGTCGGCGTCTCGCGCCGCATCCCGGAAGGCGTCGAACTCGCGCTCGGCGCGATCCGCGATCCGCAGTTCGGAAGCTACGTGATGGTCGCGGCGGGCGGCGTTCTGATCGAGCTGCTCGCGGACAGCGCCGTTTCAGTCGCGCCGGTCGACGAAGCTTCGGCCGAGCGCCTGCTCGGCACCCTCCGGGTGCGCCGCCTGCTGGATGGCGTGCGCGGAAGGCCGCCCGCGGACGTCGCCTCCCTGTGCGCTGCGATCTCCCGCGTCTCGGTGCTCGCCAGCGACCTCGACGACGTGATCGAACAGCTCGACGTCAACCCCGTGATCGCAGCGCCGGACGGCTGCGTCGCCGTGGACGCCCTCGTGATCGCGCGGCGCCAAACGTGATACCCAGATAGGAATCATCGCCCCATGGAGATCTCGCTTTCCCCCGAGCACCGGGAGCTCAGCGCCCGAGCCCGCGAGTTCTGCGAGCAGGTGCTGCAGCCCCACGAGCTCGACGTGGAGGAAAACCGCGGCCTGCGCGAAGAGAGCCGGCCCGCGCTGCGCAAGGCCGTTTGCGACTGGGGATTTGCGGGCATCAACCACGGCGTCGAAGACGGCGGTATGGGGTACTCGATCTTCGAGCAGATGTTGATCAACGAGCAGCTCGGGCGCGCGACCTGCGGGCTCTGGGCCGTGGTGTGGCAGCCCGCGATCTCGCTGCGCTTCGGGACCGAGGATCAGAAGGAGCGCTACCTGCGACCGAGCTGCCGGGGGCAGCGGAGGGGCTGCTTTGCGATCACGGAGCCCGAAGCGGGCTCGGACCCGCGACGCGTGCGCACCGCGGCCGTCCCCGACGGCGATGGCTACGTGCTAAGCGGCGAGAAGTGGTTCGTCACCTCCTACAACGCCTGCGACTACATCATCGTCCACGCGCACGTCGACGGCGACCCCGACAAACCGACCCTCTTCCTCGTCGACATCGATACACCCGGCATCCGCCATCTGCGTTCGCCGCACTTCATGCACACCTACATCTTCGATCACGCGGAGCTCGCGTTCGAAGACGTGCGCGTCTCCGCCTCCGCCCGACTCGGCGAGGTCGGGCAGGGCCTCGTGCTGACGAAGGATTGGTTCGTGGAAGCGCGCCTTCAGATCGCGGCGCACTGCGTGGGCGCGGCGACGCGCGCCGCCGAGGTCGCGAACGACTACGCGGCGGAGCGCATCCAGTTCGACAGGCCGATCCGGGAGTTCCAGGCGATCGAGTTCGCGATCGCGGACATGGCGACGGAGATCATGGCCGCCAAGTCGATGCTGTACCGCGTGTCCGCCGAGATCACCCCCGAGCTCGATCGCAAGCGGATCCACGCGCGGGTGAGCGCGCTGAAGCTCTTCTGCTCCGAGATGGCGGGCCGAGTGGTCGATCGCGCGCTGCAGATCCTCGGAGGCCGTGGCTACATGTGCGAAAACCCGGTCGAGCGGCTCTACCGCGACCTGCGCGTGGACCGCATCTGGGAGGGCACCTCCGAGATCCAGCGCGCGATCATCGGCGGACAGATCAAGAAGCGCGGCCTCGGCGTATACACCGACTGGTAGTCGAGTCGCGGCGCCTGCTAGGTTCTCACTCCTCGCTCTGGCGGAATGGAGGTGGACGATGCCCCTCAATCCGCGCACTCCGATCGCCGACGGCCTGACGATGCCGCCACGCTATACATCCCACGAGCGCACCTACATCTCCTGGCCACCCGAGGTGGGATATCGCTGGTCACTGAAGGAGGCGCGCAGCGAACACGCCTTTCTCGCGAAGGCGATCGCGCCCCACGAGCAGGTGACCATCATCGTTCGCCCTCAGGACGCTCCTACGATCTCGGAGTATCTCGAAATCGGCGAAGGCATCGAATTGCTGGAGATTCCCATCGACGACGCCTGGATCCGCGACAGCGGACCGATCTTCGTCACCGACCGCAGCCACCACGTCGCTCTGGTGAACTTCGAATTCAACGGCTGGGGCGGGCGCTACGCGTACGACGATTGCAACGCCTCTCCGATCCGGATCGCCGAATGGTTGGGCGTGCGCCGCTACGACGCGCCCTTCATCCTGGAGGGAGGTGGATTTACGGTCGACGGAGAGGGGACCCTGATTACCACCGAGCAATTCCTCCTCAATCCGAATCGCAACGCGACCATGAGTCGCGAGGAGATCGAGCTCGGCCTGCACGACTATCTCGGTGTCGACAGGGTGATCTGGCTGAAGGGCGGACTCGTGGAGGACAAGGGCACCGATGGTCATTCCGACAACGTCGTTCAGTTCGTCGCTCCGGGAGTGGTGCTGCTGCAGACGATGCCAGATGGTGACAATCCGAACTTCGAAGTCTGCAAGGAGAACTCGCGCCGGCTGGGGGAAGCGAGGGACGCCAGGGGCCGCAAGCTCGAGATCATCGAAATGCCGATCCTGCCCTATACGAGGGAGATCGTGAACCCGAATATCGGACACGACCGGCCCACGCGCTATCCGGTTCCCTACGTGAACTACTACCCCGTCAACGACGCGCTGATCGTACCCATGCTCGGCGGTCCCGACGACGAAGCGGCGCTGCCGATTCTCGAAAAGCTCCACCCGGAACGAAGGGTCGTTCCCGTTCCATCGACCGCGATGGCGGCGGACGGCGGCGGCGTCGGCTGCGTGACCCAACAACAGCCGGCGGGCGAACTGCTGCGTTAACCAGATCTCCACCGGGATCGCGTGACGCTGGATCGCGAGACGCCGCCCGCGTGAACGCGAGCCCCTCAGGCCTCGTCGTCGCCCGCCTGAACCCAGCTCGGCGGCCGCTTCTGGGCGAACGCGGCCATCCCCTCCGCGGCCTCGGGGGAGACGAAGAGCTTTGCGATCCGCTCGGCCGCAACCGCGAAGGCCTCGTCGGGCGCGAGGCGGGGGATCTCGCGCACGAGCTGCTTCGCGGCGGCGACCGCGTTCGGGGCGCCCTGCGCGATCGCTTCGACCTCCGACTCGACGGCGGCCGCGAGCTCGCCGTCCTCGACCACCCGGTGGACGAGCCCGTACCCGAGGGCTTCGTCGGCGGTGAATCGCTCGCCCGTGAGGAAGAGGCGCATCGCGTGATGCTCGCCGAGCTTGGGCAGGACGACGACCGAGATGATCGCGGGGATCACGCCGACGCGCACCTCGCTGAATGCGAACTTCGCGCCGCGGACTGCGATTGCGATGTCCGCCGCGGCGACCAGGCCGATCCCGCCGCCAAACGCGTGCCCGTTGACCGCGCAGATCACCGGCTTCGGGCCCTCGCGCATCCGCTCGAGAATCGCGACGAAATCGCTCTCGCCCGTGCCCTGCGCGATGCCCGCCCCGCGGCTCTTGAGATCCGCGCCCGCGCAGAACGCGCTGCCGGTGCCCGTGAGCACGACGGCGCGAACGCCGGGATCGTCCATCGCGGTGTCGAGGTGATGCGAGAGCTCCGCGAGCAGCTCCGCGGAGAGCGCGTTGCGGCTCTCCGGGCGGTCGAGCCGGATCCAAGCGGCCCGGCCGCGGACCGCGTACTCGCTGGCTTGGCATTCGCCCATCTTCAGCGTTCGCCCATCTCCGGCGCTGGGCCTCCGTCGCGATCGACACCGCGACGACCGGCGTCTCGAGAGGCCTCCATCATGTTTCCGCGGACGGGCGCTGTCAAGCGGATCGGGGAGATCCTCGCGCCGCGGGATTGATCGGGCGAAGGCCAGCGGTCAGAATGATGCGGACTCGGGCGCGGGAAGAGACTGGCGAAACGAGAACCCGCGCCGGTCGCGAGTGCGCGGCAGGCCCAGGGGAACCCCGATGAACGAAGAAGTGATCATCACCTGTGCGGTGACCGGCGCCGGTGATACGGTGGGTGTTCACCCCGCGATCCCGGTGACGCCCGAGCAGATCGCGAACGCCGCCATCGAGGCCGCCCGGGCGGGAGCCGCCATCGCCCACATCCACGTGCGAGACGTCGAGACCGGCAAGGGCAATCGCGATCGAGCGCTCTTCCGGGAAGTCGTCGAGCGCGTGCGCGCGAGCGACAGCGACGTGGTGCTCAATCTGACGACCGGGATGGGCGGCGATTACGTTCCGAGCGAAGAGGATCCCGCGGTGGCCGCTCCGGGATCCGACTACGCGAGACCCGAGGAGCGCGTGCTCCACGTGGAGGAGCTGCGCCCGGAGATCTGCAGCCTCGACTGCGGGTCGATGAACTTCGGATCGGATCTGGCGCTCAACACCCTCGGGCACCTGCGCGTGATGGCCCAGCGCATCCAGAGCTGCGGGGTGAAGCCCGAGCTCGAAGTCTTCGAGCTCGGGCACATCTGGCTCGCCAAGCAGCTCATCTCCGAGGGGGTGATCGACGAGCCCCCGCTCTTCCAGCTCTGCCTCGGCATCCCGTGGGGCGCGGAGGCAAACGCGGCGACGCTGCTCGTGATGCGCGACATGCTGCCGGAAGGCGCGCACTGGGCGGCGTTCGGCATCGCGCGGATGCAGTTTCCGATGGTCGCGCAGGCGATGCTGCTCGGCGGTCACGTGCGCGTCGGCCTCGAGGACAACCTGTATCTCGAGCGCGGGGTCTTCGCGAGCAACGGCCAGCTCGTCGAGAGGGCCGTGAAGATCGTCGAGGCGCTCGGCGCGCGCGTGTCGAGCCCCGAGCGAGCGCGCGAGAAGCTCGGGCTCGAGCGGCCGCGCTGAGCCGGCTGCGCCAGCGCGACGCGCATCCCGAATCGAAACCCAGGCGGTGAGCGCCGGGTGCAGGCCGGCGCGGCGCGCTCGATCCGGGTAGACGCGTGCGCTCGCAGCGCAATTCTAGGACTGCGTCGGATCCGCGACCGACTGACTTCGGCGCGCAGCCACAGCGGCGAACCGAGCGATCTCAAGTGGTTCGCCGCACACCCCGATAGCGCCCGAGAGACCGGGGGAAATCGGGCGGCATGGAAGAGAGCGCATTTCTCGGCGGCGCCATCGCGGGCCTCGCCTACTTCATCGCGGGCGTGCGCCTGATTCGCCTGAGCTGGCGCACCCAGGAATCGCCCGATCTGCTGATCGGGATCAGCTTCTTCGTCTGGGGGCTCTCCTACGCGTGCTGGCAGATCCCGATCGCGACCGGCCATCAACCGCTGACCCAGCCGCTTTACTTCGCGGGCCGCGCGTTGAGCCACGTGGGGGCGATCTTCTTCGCGACGTTCGTCTGGATTGCGTTTCGGGATCGAGCGCGCTGGGCGCGATACCTGGTGTTCGCGATTGCGATCGGCCTGCTCGCGGGTGTGGCGGGCTCCATCGCGGTGGGGGACTGGGAGGGGATCCGGCCCCAGGAGAACCCCTGGTGGTACGTGGATTGGGCGGCGAGCGCCGTGGCGATGGGCTGGGTGGGCGTCGAGGGCTTCATCCAATATCCGAAGGCGCGCAAGCGCGTGAGACTCGGCCTCGCTGATCCGCTCGTCTGCCATCGCCTTCTCATATGGGGCGTCACGGGCATCGTGTGGACCGCCTATTCGGGGATCTACTTCTACCAGTACCACGAGTTCGCGACCGACGGCGCCTGGTCGGCCGCGATGGACAGCGCGATCGGCGCCGTCGAGCTGATGGGCGTCGCGCTCGTCTGGCTGATCTTCTTTCCGCCCGACTTCTATCGGCGCTGGATTGCGGGCACTGCGCGCTCGGCGCAGCCCGAAGAGATCTGAACCGTGGAGGAGAGCGCCTACATCGGCGGGATCTGCGTCGGAATCGGCTACCTCGTCGCGAGCGCTCGGCTGTTTCGCCTGAGCTTGCGGACGCACAAGGCCCCGGAGCGGCTACTCTCCGCGACGCTCCTGTTGTGGGGATTGTCGTACGCGTGTTGGCAGATCCCGCTCGTGCTCAACGAAGAATCCGCCTTCCGCCCGTTCTACGTCACCGGGCGCCTGCTGACGGACGCGGGAACGATCGGATCCGCGCTCTTCCTGCGGTTGGTCTTCCGACCCAACTCGCTCTTTGCGAACGCGCTGGTCGCGGGCATCGCGATCGGCCTGCTCGTCGGGGCGGGAGGGTCCGCATGGGTGGGCGACTGGGAATCGATCTATCCGCTCAGAAATCCCTGGTGGTGGATCGAGTGGACGGCGGTCGTCGTGTCGGTGGCGTGGATCGCGATCGAGGGCTTTCACAGCCACGGGATGGCGAAGCTGCGCCATAAGCTCGGCATCTGCGACCGCATGACGTGTCATCGCTATCTGCTCTGGGGCCTGGCGGGTGCGATCTGGATGATCTACGAGCTGGTGTACGCGATTCAACAGATCGAGTTCGACGTGACGGGCTCCTACTCCGCTTCGCTGGACGCGCTCGCATCGACCCTCGAATTGATCCCGATCGCACTGATCTGGCTCGTCTTCTTCCCCCCCGCCACCTACCGGCGCTGGATCGAACGCTCCGATGCGAAGTCGAGAGTTTCAGAGGGATGACGATGGAAACGTCTCTATTCGATCTGGCCGCACAGAAACTCGAGCAGCGCACCGGCTTCAGCGCGCTCGAGGCGCGCGGCACGCTTCGGATTGCGATCAAGGCTGCGGGGCTGGATCCCAAGAGCGTCAAGCGCGATGAGCTCCGCGTCGTCTTCGAGAAATTGATGCCCGGCGAGCTCGAGCGGAGGGGCGTGAAGGATACGGCGGTGATCTGCGCGGCCGTGATCGACGAACTCGAGAGCGCCCCGATCGCCGAGTCCGACGCGCCATCGAGCAGCCCCGACGACGTATTCCGCAGGCTCTCCAAGGCGTGATCGATCATTCGGGTAGCCGTACGGTGATGGGCAGCCGCGGATCCAGCATTCCTGCAGCGCTCCGATCGGCGCGGAACGCGGCTGCGCGCGCGGCGCGCCGACACCCCGAGAGCCCTCGAGCGCGGCGCGCCCGCTCCGCTTGGTTCACCGAACGCGGTGCACCCGCTCCCCGAGAGACCTCAAGCTGCGCGCATCGCATACCGATCAGAGGCGGCAGGAGGACCTTCGTCCAGTGGCCGGCAACTTCATGCGATCGCTATTCGGATTCGACTCGAGGCGGGCGTTCCGATTCCTGCAGTTCGGAGCCCAGATCCGGCTTCCCCTGTATCTCCTGATCATCACGGTCGCGTTCTCGTCGTTGTTCGCGTGGCACACGCACTCCGCCTACGCGAGGCTGTACGAGATGGTGATGGCCGCGGCCCCGGAGTCGTACCACGAGGAGATCCTCCGCCAGACGCAGGACTTCGGCATCGTGAGTGCCGCCATCCTCGGCGGCTTCGTGCTCGCGATGCTGGGCTTCTGCATCGCCTACACCCACACGCTGCTCGGTCCGACCATCCCGCTGCGCCGCCACGTGCAGTCGCTGAGAGACGGCAACTACCACGCCCGCAACAAGCTCCGAAGCTCGGACGCGGCCCATCAGGGCCTGGCCGACGACTTGAACGAGCTCGCGTCGACCCTGCAGCACGCGCAGAAGGCCGCGCGAGCCAATCAGGGTGTCGAGCGCTCGGCCTGAGCGCGCGACCCCGCCCGCCGTCGCAAGCCCCCTCGCCACCACCAACGAACTTCCTCGAGCCGAATTCCGTCTGCTAGCTTGACGTCGATCGAGCGGAGTGCCTCACGAGGATCTGCGCTCGCCCGATCTCCTTCCGCGGGGTGCGGCAGGCCCGAAGTCGATCGGGCGCGATCGAAAACATCGAAAGAGGAGAAACCTCATGGCGTGGATCGTCATCGGCGTGATCATCGTGGCACTCGCCGCCATGGTGATGGGCATCTACAACAAGCTCATCGCCCTCAAGAACCGCTACCAGAACGCCTTTGCACAGATCGAAGTGCAGCTCAAGCGCCGCTACGACCTGATCCCGAACCTGGTGGAGACCGTCAAGGGCTACATGGCCCACGAGCGCGAGACGCTGGAGGCCGTCGTGAGGGCGCGCGGCGAGGCGCTGTCCGGTCTGCAACGGGCCGCCAAGGATCCAGGCGATCCGAACGCGATCAAGGATCTGGGCAACGCGGAAGGCGTCTTGGGTGGATTGTTGGGGCGCCTGCTGGCGCTTTCCGAGCGATACCCGGACCTCAAGGCCAGCGAGAACATGAAGCAGCTCACCGAAGAGCTCACCTCGACCGAGAACAAGGTCTCGTTTTCCCGCCAGGCCTTCAACGATGCGGTGACCGCCTACAACACCTATCGGCAGAGTTTTCCCACGTTCGTCTTCGCCGCCACGTTCGGCCACGGGCAGGATGCGTCCTTGCTCGACTTCGACAGCGCGGTGATCGCAGAAGCGCCGAAGGTCTCGTTCTCCTGACCTGAGCGATGGCGACGAATTTCTTCGAGAACCAGGACGCGGCTCGACGCAACACCAAGCGCCTGGTTCTGCTCTTCTGCCTCGCGGTCATCGCCATCGCCGCCATGCTCTACCTGCTCGCCGTGCTGCTCACGGGCGCGGAGCGGCCGGATCCGTACAGCGGACAGACCGCGATCTCGAGGCTCTGGTGGCAACCCGAGCTCGCGGTCGGCGTCGCGATCGCCACGGTGATCGTGGTGGGCGGCGGAAGCCTCTACAAGATCGCCCGGCTGAGAAGCGGAGGAGCGGTGGTGGCGGGGGCGCTCGGCGGATCGCTGGTCCCGCAGGGCACTCGAGACACCGACGAGCGCAGACTGCTCAACATCGTCGAGGAGATGGCCATCGCGTCCGGCGTGCCGATGCCGCCCGTCTACCTGCTCAGAAACGAGGAAGGCATCAACGCATTCGCAGCCGGCTTTGCGCCCGGCGATGCGGTCATCGGTGTCACGCGCGGCTGCGTACGGCAGCTCACCCGCGACGAGCTACAGGGAGTCATCGCGCACGAGTTCAGCCACATCCTCAGCGGCGACATGGGGCTCAACATTCGGTTGATGGGCGTGATCCACGGGATCCTCGTCATCGGTATCATCGGCTACTACCTCCTGCGCTCGTCTTTCTACGCGGGATCGGGGCGGCGCGGCCGCGGCCGCGACAACGGCGCCCTGGTGATCGTCGCAGCGGGTGTGGGCCTGATGCTGATCGGCTTCCTCGGAACCTTCTTCGGCAACCTCATCAAGGCATCCGTGAGCCGGCAGCGGGAGTTCTTCGCGGACGCGTCGGCCGTCCAGTTCACCCGCAACCCCCACGGCATCGCGGGCGCGCTGAAGGCGATCGGCGGATACGAACGCGGCTCGATCCTCGCGAGCCCGAACGCCTCCGAGGCGAGCCACATGTTCTTCGGCCAGGCTTTGCGAGGCGGGTTGCAGATGCTCTTCGCCACCCATCCACCGCTCGAAGAGCGGATCCGGCGGCTCGATCCGAGCTGGCGCGGCGAGAGCCAGCCGTCGCGGGCACGTCCGGCGCGCGCCGAGGTGATCGGCACCGCGGGCTTCGCGGCGCAGAACGCCCCTGCCGATCGTGCGAGCATCGAGGGCGGCGCTGTTGGCGGCAGTGCGATCGGGCAGGTGGGACAACCCACCGCCGCACACATCGCCTACGCGACTGCACTCGTCGCGGCCCTGCCGGAGCGCGTCGTCGAGGCCGCACGCGAGCCGTACGGGGCGCGCGCGGTGATCTACGCGCTGCTCATCAACCGCGAACAAGAACCCCGCCGCCGTCAATTCGAACAGCTCGCGCGCTTCACGGAGGCGGGGCTCGAGGCCCAGACGCGCAGCCTCCTGCTAGAGGTCGAAGCGCTCGAACCGCGCTACCGATTGCCGCTGATCGATATCGCCCTGCCGTCCCTCCTGGCGCTGTCGCCCGACCAATACCAGCGGTTCAAGACCAACCTGCGCGCGCTCGTGGTCGCCGACGAGAAGATCGAGCTCTTCGAGTGGACGCTGCAGCGCATGGTGTTCGCGCACCTGCGGCCGCACTTCGAGGGGGTGAGGCGACCGCGCATCCGCCGCATGTCGCCGCGCGAGCTCGCCGAGCCGTGCTCGGTGGTGCTCTCCATCCTGGCGCACGCGGGAAGCCCCGACCCGGCGTCGAGGCGCGCCGCGTTCGAGACGGGCGCGTCGCACCTGGCGGAAATCGACGTCGCGCTGCTGCCTCGCGAGCGCGCGGGGCTGCGCGAGCTCGACCGCGCGCTCGATGCGCTCCAGCAGGCGGAGCCGCGCGTGCGCGAGAGGCTTCTGGTCGCCTGCGCGGCCTGCATCGCGGCGGATCGCGAGATCACGCAGGCCGAGGGAGAGCTCGTGCGCGCGATCGCGGGCGGCATCGGCTGCCCGATGCCGCCGCTGCTGCCGGGCCAACCGCTCTACTGAGCGAGGTCAAGCGCCGACTTCGGGATCGAGCGGATAGATCGGACGGCGCACCCTCTCGAACTCGAACAGGCGGTTGTCGCTGCTCGTCACGCCGACACCGTCGCACGGCAGCTCGGCGCGCGCGATCGCGCGGAAGCCCGCGCGATAGTGGATCCGCGACTTCAGGATCAGATACTTCTTCCGGCTGGGCTCGATTCCGACGCTGCGGAAGCAGCCGAGGTCGAACGGCTCGGAGTGTCGCGAGCAGACGACGATCTGGACGGCTCCGGTATCGAGCACCGCCGTCTCGCCCATCGACTCGACGGTGCCTCGGCCCATCGCGGTGGTGACGACGAAATCCCCGTCCGTGAGTGCGCGGACCCGGCCCGAGATCTCGAGCGGCTCGCCGGTCAGACCGATGCTCGGCATGTCGACCTTGCCGCCAAGATTGAGCTGGAGTCGATTGCCGACGCCCGCCGTGGCCATCGCTTCGACGGCCGCGGGGTCGCAGATGCCGAACATCGCGACGTCTTCGAGACCCTGGTCGATCACCTCCTTCAACACGGCCACGGTGTCCTGCGTGCCGCCCGAAGCCGCGTTGTCGGCGTGGTCGAGCAGGATGATCGGCCCGCCGTCCAGCGCCTTCGCGCGCGCGATCGTCTCGGGCAGCGGCTCGGATCGAAAGACGAACTCCGCGCGCTCGCGCCAGGCCGCGTCGAGCAGGCGCTCGCGCGCCGCGTCCGCCGCGGCCTCGTCGCCGTCGGAGACGGTGACCACCGATAGGCCCGCATCCCGAAAGTCGGCGAGCGGAAACCCGCCGAAGACCGACGCCGCGAGCAGTCCCGCACCCTCCTGCTTGCGCGCCATCTCGATGAGCGGACCCATCGGCCGGTCTTCGTGACCCATGCGCAGCGTCTGGGCGAGCAGCGGGCGATTGCCCCAGGACATCACGGGCCGCACAGCGCCGTTCACGGCCGACACGACGATGCGACCGGCGTGCTCGCCGGCCTCGTACATGTCGATGTGGGGGTAGGTCTTGTAGCCGACGAGCGCTGTGCAGTTCCGGACGATCCGGTCGGTGAGGTTTCCGTGGAGGTCCAGACTCACGGCGATCGGAAGCTCCGGCGCGAGTGCGCGGATCCGCGCGAGCAGCTCGCCTTCGCCGTCGTCGGTGGTCTCGGTCACCATCGCGCCGTGCAGATCCAGGAAGCAGGCGTCGCAGCCGCGCTCGATCGCCTCGCAGATCGCGTCGCAGATCGCCGCGTAGGCCTCGGCCTCGACGCGCCCGCTCGGCGCCGCGTTGGCCGCGATCGGCGTGACGACCTCCATCCCGGCGGCTTCCGCCACGTCGAGAAGGCCGCCAAGACCTGTACCGGTGCCCTTGAAGCGGCGGTAGGCCTCCGCGCCCGTGGGCACGTCGGGGCTGCCGAAGCGCTGCAGGGGCGTCGGCACCGGGGAAAAGGTGTTCGTCTCGTGCTCCATCATCGCCACGACGGCGCGTCGCTTCATGGCCGCGATCTCCTCGATTCCACGGATTCGTCACCGCATCATTAGCGCACTTCGACCGCCTCCACGCGACACGGCGTGCCGTTGAACACCGGCATGCCCGTGAACCGGTCGCGCACGCCGTCGTCGGGCAGGAAATTCACGTTCTCGCCCGGGTGCGAGCGGCTCGTCCGCATCCCGCTCTCGTACTTGTGGCCCCAGAACTGGTGGATCATCACGACGCCTTCGCGGATGTCGTCTGACACCGCGGCGCGGATCTCGAGCGTTCCGGTGCGCGAGGTCACGCGGACGGTCGCAGCGTCCTCCACGCCGATTCGCTCGGCGTCGCGCCGATTGAGCGTCGCCCAGTTGCCGTCGAGCTTCGCCATCAGCCACGGGATGTTGTGCGTCCAGGTGTTGTAGCTCGCCGAGCGGCGCCCTCCGGAGATCAGGATCAGCGGAAACTCCGCCGATCCGCGAAGCGGCGCGCCGAGTGCCGCGGGCAGCGCTTCGGCGAAGTCCGCGGGCGCGAGTTGGATGCGCCGATCGTCGGTCTCGAGGCGCCTCGCGAGAAAATCCCCCCAGGCGATGTCGCCGCATTTCATCCCGCCCGCGCTCGCCTTCAGGCGGCCGAGGGTCGTCTTGCCGAGCAGCAGCAAGCGATAGAAGTGCTCCGCGGCAAACCCGCCCCCCAGCGCCCCGAGCGCGCGATCGAACGCGCTCACCGCGGGGTGGTTCAGGAACGGCACGCCGGCGCAGCGCGAGAGGTCGCGGAAGATGTCCCACTCGCTGCGCGCCTCGCCGCGCGGCTCGACGAGCTTGGGCTTCCACTCGACGTACGGGAAGGGCTCGAAGGTCGAGGTCAGGAAGTGCAGCCCGCCCTTCTCGAACGCGCTGGCCGCGGGGAGGTTGTAGTCGGCGAACGTGCCGGTGTCCGATAGGTAGAGATCGACGCTCACCAGCAGCTCCAGCCGGCGCAGCGCGGCCTCCACCTTCTCGGCGTTGGGAAACGTCAGCACCGGGTTTCCGCCCACGACGACCAGTGCGCGGATCCGCTCGGGGTCGTCGGACAGCACGTCGTCCGCGAACACGGCGGCGGGCGGGCCGCCGAAGATCTGCGGATAGCCGCCCACCCGCGAGGGGCTCCGGTTCCTTCGCTTGGTGAACCGCGCGATCAGCTTCGGGACGTCGATCACACCGGGGTTGAAGTACACACCGCCGGGGCGGTCGACGTTGCCGCTGATCGCGTTCAAGGTCTGCACCGCCCACTCGGTGAGCGAAGGGTTGTGGCTGGTCTGCACGCCCACGCGCGTGGTCGCGAACGCGCGCCGGGCGCGCGCGAACTCGTCTGCGAGCCGGCGAATCGCCTCCGACGAGATCCCCGTGATTTCGGCCGCGTCGTCGAGGTCGAACTTCTCGAGGAGCTCGCGCCACACGTCGAGGCCCACCGCGTGGCGCTCGACGAACGCGGCGTCGAAAGCGCCCGTATCCAGGATCCGCTTCAGCATGCCGACGAGCAGGAACAGGTCCGTCCCCGGGCGAATCGCGAGGTGCTCGTCCGCGACCTTCGCGGTCTCGGTGCGGCGCGGATCGACGACGACCACCTTGCCGCCCCGGCGCTGGATCGCACGGAAATCGCCGATGATGCGCGGTCGGCGCTGGAGCAGCGTCATGCCCTGGGTGACCAGCGGGTTCGTACCGAGCAGCAGCGCGAAGTCCGCGCGGCCCGCGTCGGGCTGGAGGATGAAGTTCTCGTTGCCGAACATCCGCTCGGCCACGGCACCGCGATCGGTGTACTCCAACGAGAGCACGTTGAACGAATTGGGCGAGCCGAACGCGGAGCAGAAGGTGTTGGTCAGTGAGATCGCGGTGCTGTCGCAGGCGTTTCCCCAGTAGGTGGCGATCGCAGCGGGTCCGTGCGCGTCGCGAATCGCGCGCAGCTTGCGGCCGATCTCGTCGCTGGCGGTCGCCCAGGAGATGCGCTCCCAGCCATCCTGGCTGCGACGGATCGGATGCAGCAGCCGATCGGGATCGTTCTGGTAGTCGAGGACGCGCATCCCCTTGATGCACGAGTAGCCCCGGGTGATGGGATGCTCGCGGTCCGGGCGAACCGCGACCATCCGGCCTTCTTGGACGTCGACCTCGAGCCCGCAGAACGGCTCGCAGGCGCCCACCTTGCAGGTCGTCCGGTATGTCCGCATCGCGGCTCCTCGATCTCTTGACACAGGGTAGTGGTTGGAGCCTTTCAGTCGCGATTTTGGCCCGCAGATCGTGAAGCCAAGCGATCTCGCGGGCCGCCACCCGACGCCCTCTCCAGCTGCCAGCCGCGCACCCACTCGAAGACGACGGGGATCACGACGAGGGTCAGGATCATCGCGGAAACCATCCCCCCGACCATCGGAGCCGCGATCCGACGCATCGTCTCGGACCCCGTGCCGGTTCCCCACATGATCGGCAGCAGCCCGGCCATGGTCGCGATGACGGTCATCATCTTCGGGCGCACGCGCAGCACCGCGCCTTCGAAGATCGCCTGCTCGAGATCCGCGCGCGTGTTCAGACGCCCCTCGCGCTTGTAGCGCGCCACCGCCTCCTCGAGGAAGATCAGCATCACGACGCCGGTCTCGGCCGCGACGCCCGCGAGCGCGATGAATCCGACACCCACCGCCACGCTCATCTCGTAGTCGAGCAGCCAGAGCAGCCAGATCCCACCGACGAGCGAGAACGGCAGGCTGAGCATCACGATCAGGCTGTCCGACACCTTCCGGAAGTTCAGATAGAGCAGCAAAAAGATGATCGCGATCACGACCGGGATGGCGATCCGCAGCCGTTTGGCCGCGCGCTGCATGTACTCGTACTGGCCGCTCCAAGTGACTGTATAGCCGGACGGCATCGAGAACTCGCGCGCGAGGACTTCTTTGGCGTTCTTCACGTAG
>JBFGGA010000081.1:0-14723 GCA_041579295.1 Myxococcota bacterium
GTGACGTCCAGCGCGAGCTGCTCGTCGTCGACGGTGATGCCGTTCCAGAGCGCGCGGAGCATGCCCGCGAGGTCGTCGCAGAGCAGCAGCGCGTGCAGCGAGAACGTCAGCCCGCTGTCGAGGATGCCCAGGTAGTCGAGCGTGAGCGGCCGCGAGTAGAAGGCGCGCAGCATCCCGGTCGCGATCTCGAGCACCGCGTCCTGGTTGAAGCGCCGCGCCCGGCTGCTGCCGCCACCGCCGGCGGCCGGTGGCAGACCCAGGTGCGTGAAGACCTGGCGCGTCGCGATGGCGGCGAGCAGGTCGGGGACCGGGTTGCCGATGTTACCGCGCGTGGGCTCGAGGAAGTCGTTCTCCGAGCAGCCCAGGCAGTAGGAGCCCTTGCGCACCAGCTGCGAGAGCACGACGCCCGCGAAATCGGTGGCCAGGCTGTGGGTCATGCAGCCCGCGATCGTGTAGGGCGCCGATGCGCCGCCGATCGAGATCGTGCCCATGCTCACCGGAATTCCGCACTCGGCGGCGCGCATGATCTGGTCGGTGTGGGTGCTCGCGTACTGGAGCGGAAGCGGGGTGATGATCTGGGTGAAGTAGGGCTTCTCGGCGAGCCGGTCCACGCTGCCGCGGATCGCGGCAGCCATCTCGATCGCGGCGTCGAACGATTCGCTCTTCTCGCATAGGTACTCGAGCGGCTTGGTGGTGTTCTCCGCCAACGCAACGAACTCGCCGATCTCACCGTGCACGGTGGAGTTCGGGACGTCCTTGACGGTCACGCAGACGCCGTCGATGTTCGGCAACGCGTCGGCCACGCGCGTGTTCGTGGCGAGGTCCTCGGCGGTGCTCTCCCTCGGCTCGCGGGTCTCGAGGTCGATGACCTGGATGCAGGTCATTCCGGCGAGGAACGTGGTGTTCCCCTCGCGGGTCTCCAGGTAGCCGGTGCCGTCCCGGTTCCAGACCTTGACGCTCTTCGCCACGGAATCCAGGCACTGCTCGACGAGGTCGCGCTCGAAGCGCACCGTGTGGTCCGACGAGATCTCGCAGCCGGCGTCCGAGAAGCGGTCGAGGACGCGCGGATCCGGGTCGAACACCACGCCCGTCTCGCGCAGCAGCTGGAACGCCGCGTCGATGATCTTCTGGACGTCGGCCTCCGGCAGCACTCCGTAAGCCGGGACGTCGCCTCGCTGGATTTCCTCCTCGACCATGACTCCCTCCTCCGCTCCGTCGGCAAGGGTGCGGCCCGCGATCGGGGCGCCCGCGCCCGATCCCGCCGAAAAGACAAGCAGTCCCGTCAGGAGAACTTCCTTGCGATCTACTCTGGGAGTCTAGCACGCGCCCGATTTCGGTACTTCTCCTTGTTCCGGCGCCCCTTTTCGTAGAAGAGCGGCCGCAGCCTGCGCCGCAGCCATGGCGACAGGTAGACGAGGTTCAACAGCATTCCGGACGACCACGGGATCGCGATCTCGGTCCGCTTGCCGCGCGCGAGCTCGAGGATCGCGTCGGCCACCTGCTCGGCGCTGCTCATCGGCTGCGAGAAGACGATGTCCTCGACCTGGTCGAGGTCGTCCATGATGAAGCCGGTGTCGATCGGCCCGGGCGAGACCACGCCGACACGGACTCCACTACCGCGCAGCTCGTCCGCCAGCGCGTAGGTGAAGGCGCGCAGCCCGGCCTTGGTCGCCGCGTAGGTGGCCGCGCCCTGCAGCGGTGCGCACCCGGCGAGCGAGCCCACCATCACGATGGAGCCGCCGCCCGCCCTGCGCAGGTACGGCAGCACGGCCGACGAGAGCACCAGCGGCGCGCGCAGGTTGACGTCGACCATCGCGGCCAGGTCCTCGGGGCTTCGGGTCTCGACGTCGCCGCGCAGATGGGTGCCCGCGTTGTTGATCAGGCAGTGGATCGCTCCGAACACCTCCTGCGCGCGTTCGAGCATCCGCAGACAAGATCCGGTGTCGGCCACGTCCATCGAGATCGCGAGCACCTCCGTTTCGGCGCGCAGCTGCTTGGCGATCGCGTCGAGCGCGGCTTCGCCGCGCGCGATCAGCACCAGTCGGGCCCGTTGCGCCGCAAACGCGCGCGCGCAGGCCGCGCCGACGCCGGCCGACGCCCCGGTGATCACCACGGTCTTGCCGCGGAAGCAGTCCATATCCGTCCGAGCCTCCTGTTGCGCGCTCAGTCGACGACGCGAGGGCACTCCGCTCCCATGGATCAGCCGCGCGCGCTCTTTCCGCTCGCGCGGGGCCGACGCGCGGGAGCCTTCTGGGGCCATGATAAGCGCCGCGGGCGCGCGCCGCCTGCGATGCGGCGCACGTTGCCCGCGGACTGGGCCGAGCGTGGGCGAGCTGCCCGGCATCGCCGCCGTGCGGTGGGAACGCACCCCAAACGGCCGTTTTCGTCGACGCGCGCGGCTGCGCGCGGGAATTGGGTTGCAAAAGACGGGCGGCTCGCCAATGATGCTGCCGAGGCGTCGCACTCCGGTGCATCCGGGCGCGCGCCGCCTTCGCGAGGAGATGGCTCGATGGCCGACACCGCTCGACCGAACGCTTCCGCGTGGCTGCCCAGCGCGTGCATCCTCTGCGAGTGCAACTGCGGGATCGAGGTGCAGCTCGGGGGCGATGACGGCCGCCGCATCGCGAAGGTGCGCGGCGACAAGGCTCATCCGGCCTCCGAGGGCTACGCGTGCGAGAAGCCCTCGCGCCTCGACTTCTACCAGAACGATCCGGAGCGCCTCACCCGGCCGCTGCGCAAGAGACCGGACGGCTCCTTCGAGCAGATCGACTGGCAGACCGCGATCCGCGAGGTCGCCGAGCGCCTCTGTGCGATTCGCGACGCACACGGCGGCGAGTCGATCTTCTACTACGGCGGGGGCGGACAGGGCAACCACCTGCCCGGCGCCTACGCGCGCTCGCTGCGCGCGGTGCTCGGCTCGCGCTATCGCTCCAATGCGCTCGCGCAGGAGAAGACGGGCGAAGCCTGGGTCGCGATGCGGATGCTCGGGACGTTTGCGCGCAGCGACTTCGAGCACTGCGAGGTGGGCGTGTTCATCGGCAAGAACCCGTGGTTCTCGCACGGCCTGCCGCGCGCGCGCGTGACGCTGCGCGAGCTCGCGCGCGATCCCGAGCGCTGCCTGATCGTCATCGATCCGCGGCGCACCGAGACCGCCGAGCTCGCTGACATCCATCTTCAAGTCAAGCCGGGTGGTGACGCCTGGCTGCTCGCGGCGATGTTTGCCGTCGTCGTCCAGGAAGACCTGCTCGCGCGCGATTGGCTGGCCGCGCACACCGACGGCCTCGACGAGGTTCTGCCGCACTTCGAGATGCTGCCGATCGACGACTACTGCGCGCGCGCGGGCGTGCCCGCAGCGCTCGTGCGCGAAGCCGCGCGCCGTATCGCGCGGGCGGGCAGCGCGGCGTTCTTCGAGGACCTCGGCGTGCAGATGAACCGCCACTCGACGCTCGTGAGCTACCTGCATCGGCTGCTCGCCTACGGGACGGGCAACTATGGGCGGCCGGGCTCTGCGTATCCCGTGACCTCGCTCCAGCCGCTCTTCAGTGCGTCGTCGAGCGGCAAGGACTACCGCACGCCCGTGACGCACTCGCGGATCATCGCGGGCCTCACACCGTGCAACCTGATTCCCGACGAGATCCTGACCGATCACCCGAAGCGCTTCCGAGCGATGTTCGTCGAGGCCGCAAATCCCGTGCATTCGCTCGCGGACAGCCCGCGCATGCGCGAGGCGTTCGAGGCGCTCGAGCTGGTGGTGGTCGTCGACGTTGCGCTCAGCGAGACCGGCCGCGTCGCCGACTACGTGCTGCCCGTCGCGACGCAGTTCGAGAAGGCCGAGGCGACGTTCTTCAACTTCGAGTTCCCGAAGAACTACTTCCACCTGCGCGGCGCACTGCTGCCGCCGCCGGAGGGCCTGTTCTCCGAGGCCGAGCTCCACGCGCGGCTCACGGAGGCGATGGGCGCGCTGGAACGACGCGCGGTGGACGCGCTGCGCGACGCCTGGGACGCGGGCCGCGCCGCCTTCCGCGCGACGTTCTTCGAGCTGCTCGGCGGTGATCCGAGATTTGTCGCGGTGGCGCCCGTCGCGCTGTATCGGGCGATCGGCGACAGGCTGCCCGCCGGCAAGGCCGAGGCCGCCGCGCTCTGGGGGCTCGCGCAGATCGCCGCACAGCGCGTCCCGGACGCGATCCGGCGCGCCGGGATCGGCGTGTGCGACGGTCAGGACCTCGGCGACGCGCTGTTCGACGCGATCCTCGCGAACGACCGCGGCTTCGTGTTCGCGATCGACGAGTGGAGCGACAGCATCGCCAAGATCGGGACGCCCAACGGCCGGATCCAGCTCTCGATCCCGGAGCTATTCGACGAGCTCGACCGCCTGCCGACCGAGGAGCGCATGCCCGCGGACCCCGAGTTCCCGTTCGTGCTCTCCGCGGGCGAGCGGCGCTCGTTCACCGCGAACACCATCCTGCGCGATCCCGCCTGGCGCCGGAAGGATCCGACGGGTGCGCTGCGCATCCACCCCGAAGACGCGCGGCGCCTCGGGCTCGCGCAGGGCGGGCGCGCGCGGCTCTCGACGCGGCGCGGCAACGCGGAGGTCGACGTCGAGATCTCCGACCGCATGCAGCCGGGCCACGTCTCGCTGCCCAATGGGACGGGCACCGCGCACTCGGGCGCCAAGGACCTCGGTGGGATCGCCCCGAACGAGCTGACCTCGAGCGAAGACCGCGACCCGATCGCCGGAACCCCGTGGCACAAGAGCATCCCCGCGCGCGTCGAAGCCCTCTGATGGGCGTCGCGCGGCAGCCGTCGGGCGTCGAGCCCGGGCTCGCCGCGGCGAGCCGTGGCGGCGCGCGGCGCCGGGCCGGCGCATGAGCCGCTGGCTCGCGATTCCGCTCGCGGTCGCCGCGACCGTCGTGGTGGCCGCGTGCGTGCGCTTCGCGCTGCTCGGCGCGGAGTCGAGAGGCGGGAGCGCGCCGGGTTTGGTTTCGGGCAAGCTCGCCCGCTGCCCGGATCGACCGAACTGCGTCTGCAGCGAGTTCATCGAGGACGCCGCGCACCACGTCGCTCCGCTCGATTACGCGGGCGCGCCGCCCGAGGCGGCCAGGGCCGCTCTGTTGCGCGCCATCGAAGAGCAGGGCGGCAGCGTCTCGGCGGCCGGCGATGCCTACATCGCTGCGACGTTCTCGTCCGCGCTGTTCGGCTTCGTCGACGACGTCGAGGCCCGATTGGATGGCGCGCAGCGAAGGATCCAGATCCGCTCCGCGTCTCGCGTGGGTTACAGCGACCTGGGCGCGAACCGCAAGCGAGTCGAGCGGATCGCCCGCTCGTTCGAGCGAGCGTTGCGTCGCTAGCGCGTCGAATCGCGGTTCCGCTGCGCTGCGAGCCGACGTCGGGTGGTCAGGGCGCTCGGCCCTGCAGCGCCTCCAGGGCCCGCTTCGCGCCGCCGTGGTCGGGGTCGAGCTCGAGCGTTCTGCGGTAGTGGTGGGCGGCGCGCGGGAGGTCGCCGCGCCTGAGCAGCAGGTTGGCGAGGTCGTAGTGGGTCTGGCGCCTCTCGAGGCCGAGCTCGATCGCGCTGCGGAGGTGCTCGATGGCCTGCTCCTCGCGACCCCGCGCGATCAGCGCGATGCCGAGGCCGTTGTGCGCGATGGCGTGGTCCGGGCGGATGCGCAGCAACGCCGTGTACTGCGCGATGGCCTCGTCGTAGCGCCTCCGGCTCGCGAGTGCGCGCGCGAGGTTGTAGCGCGCGTCGACGTCGCGCGGGTTCAGGTCGAGGGCGGTTCGATACTGCGCGAGCCCGCTCTCGATCTCGCCGCGCTCGATCAGCGCGCTGCCGTAGTTGACCCGCACGAGGTTGTTCCTCGGGTTTGCGGCGAGCGCGTTCTCGTAGAGCGAAAGCGAGCTCCGCCAGGGCTGCACGGCGCGCTTTGCGGTCACCGCGTAGGACGCCAATGCGACGATCGCCAGCGCCCACGCGGCGGGGGCGAGGCTTCGCCCCGCCGGCCGCCAGCGCGCCGCGAGCTCCGCGCCGCTCCAGGCGACGGCGCTGAAGATCCCGATCAGCGGAAGGTAGGTGTAGCGGTCCGCCATCTGCTGGGCGCCCGTCTGAAAGATGCCGATCACCGGCAGCAGGCTCACGAGGTACCAGAGCCAGCCGAATGCCGCGTACGGCCTGCGGCTTCGGATCGCCGCGAAGCTGATCGCGACGAGCAGCGCAGCCGCGGCGGCGACCTGCCAGACCGCGAGGGGCGTGCCGCCCGACTCGGGGAGCGCGGGGTGTGGATAGAGGACCGAGAGGTCGCTCGGCCAGACCGCCTTCGCGAGGTAACGCGCGTAGCAGAAGACGGCGTTCGCGAGGTTGGCGGCGCTGACGCCCGCGATGTCGCGTCCGACGATGAAGTAATCCGTCGGGCCCGTGCCGGCGTGCGCCCCCAGGGCGACCGCGCCGAACGCGAGCGAGAGCAGCAGCAGGGGCGTCTTCTCGAGCACGAGCGAGCGCGCGCTCGACCAACCGCCGCGAAAGCGCGCGAGCGGCCAGTAATCGAGCAGCAGCAGCAGCAATGGGAGCGTCACGAGCATGGGCTTGGCGAGCAGCGCGAGCGCAAAGGAAAGCGCCACGGCCGCGTAGCGGGGGAGCGAAGGCCGGCGCGCATAGGTGGTGTAAGCCAGCATCGCGAGCAGTCCGAAGAAGCTGCTGAGCACGTCCTTTCGCTCGGAGATCCAGGCCACCGACTCGACGTGCAGCGGGTGGAGGCCGAACAGCGCGGCGACCAGCGCGCTGGGCCACGCGCGCCGCGTCGCACCGCGCAGCAGCAAGAAGACCAGCAGCGTGTTGAGGACGTGGAGCACGAGGTTCGTGGCGTGGTAGCCGCCCGCACGCAGCCCGTGGAGCTCGTAGTCGAGCATCAGCGACAGCCAGGTGAGCGGGTGCCAGAGGCCCATCGCGGTCGAGCGCAGCGCGTATTGCCATCCCTCTCGCGAGATGCCTTGCGCCACGTAGGGGTTGTCGACCACGTAGCCCGGATCGTCGTAGCTCACGAAGTCGAAGCGCAGCGCGTCCGCGTAGACCCACGCGGTGGCTGCCGCGAGCAGCAGGCAGATGAACGCGCAACGCAGCACGTCGTCCTCGCGGGCCGGTCGGGGATCGGGGGCGTCCGCGCTGCGGGTCGTTTCGCGGGCCGCCACCTTCGCAGTGCGGGACCGGCGGAAGCGTAGCAGCTTCGCGGCGCGCGGTTGCGCCGACGTCGCATGCGGGCTGCGCAGCGCCGGGGGTAGCGGCGATCCACGCGACGCGAGCGCGCTCGCGTCGGCGCGCCGTGGCGTCAGCGCGTCAGTGCGCCGGCTCGACGTCGGCGTTTTGCGCGGGCGGCTGCCGGTCGTGGATCGGAAGGTCGGTCGGATCGATCTGCTGCAGGAACGCGTCGAGCGCCCGGTCCATGGCCGCGTCGACTCCGGAGAACTGGAAGCCCGGGAACAGCCCGGCCGCGCCGCCCGGCTGGGTCAGCGACTCGCCGACGAGGTTCGCCTTGCGCAGGCCCGAGCGCGCGAGCACCTGCTGTTGGGTGCGCTCGCGCTGCGCGCGCTCCACGTCGCGGGCCTCGTGCGCCTTGCGCTGGCGTTCGAGCAGCTCGCCGCGCGCGGCCCGCAGCGCAGCCTGGCGGCGGGCCTTCGCGGCGGTTGCGCGCTCCGCCAGCGCGCTGAAGTCCGCGGGGCCCGCCGGCGTGGCCCGGCGCAGCGCTCGCCCGCTCAGGCCGCAAGCCACCGCGGCCCCGCAGTCGCCACCCGACGCCGCGCGCGCGACGCCCCGCGCTTCGCAGGGGGTGGCGCAACGGGCCTCGGTGGCGTCTGCGGCCGGCGCGCTGAGGCCGGCGACCGCGAGGCAGACGAGGAGCAGGCGGGGGTGAGAAGCGCGGGAGGCTCTGTTCGACATCGATCCGTTCTCGCATGCGGCGCGCCTCGCGCGTCGCGGTTGATGGGCTCGTCTGGATCAAGGGCGGCTGCGCGCTCGACCCGTTCCGGCTTCGGCTCGAGAGCCCGAACGGGGATCGCGGCCAGCGGTGATTCGACGAAGTACCACGTGGTACCGTCCCCCCTTCGTCACGCTGCGAGCTCCGATTGAGCGCATTTTCCGAAGGAATCGCGCGCAATCACCGAGGGCGCCGCGCGTCTGGGCGCGCCGGCTGGATCTTCGATGCGCAAGTCGGCCCGCTACGCCCGCGATCGGGATGCGGGAGGCGCGCACCGAGCCTGCCGCCGGGATCCCGGCGCGGTAAGCTGCGCTGCACCGCGCCAAGCGAGGTCGGCATGTACCACGGCTGGAAGCTCGTCGGAGCCCTCTGCGTCGTGCTCTTCTTCACCGCGGGGATCGGCTTCTACGTCTTCCCGGTCTTCATCGCCTCCTTCCAGCAGGAGTTCGGCTGGAGCGTGACCCAGGTCTCGGTCGCCGCCGCGCTGTTCGGAATCGCTTCGGGTCTGTCGAATCCGCTCGTGGGGGGTCTCTTCTGGCGATTTGGCGCGCGCAAGACGATGCTCGGCGCGGCGTCGCTCTCGGTGCTGACCCTGGTCGCCTACGCGGGCGTGCAGAACCTCGCGATGCTCTACGCGACGACGCTCGTCTCGGGCTTCGCGGTCGCCGCCACCACGATCCTCCCCGCGCAGACCCTCGTCACCAACTGGTTCGACCGCTTTCGCGGCCGCGCGATGGGGATCACCATGCTCGGGATCGGGCTCGGCGGCTTCGCGCTGCCCCAGTTCAACGAGTGGCTGATCCGGCTCTTGGGATGGCGCCTGGCCTGGGCGATCGGTGCCGCGCTGCTCGCGGGGATCGTGGTTCCGCTGATCGCGATCTTCGTGCGCACCTGGCCGTCGGATCTCGGCCTGCTCGTGGACGGCGATGCGGCGGGCGAGCACGCCGCACACGCGCCCGCTGCGCCGGTCGGCGGCCTCACGGTCCGGCGCGCCGTCGCAACGGCGACCTTCTGGCTGCTGTTCGCGATCCTGCTGCTCCACTTGATCGGGCTGTCGGCGCTGGGCTTCCACTTCATCCCGTTCGCCACCCAGCAGCTCGGCTTCGATTCCCAGCAGGCCGCCTTCTACTACGGGTTGACGGTCGGCTGCAGCATCGTCGGGCGCCTGCTCTTCGGCTGGCTCGCGGACCGCTGGCCGCCGCAGTGGCTGCTCGCGGCCTCGTTCGTGCTGCTGGCCCTGGGGCCGGCCCTCCTCGAGCTCCTGCTGCTCCGGCTGGAGCTCCGCGACGTCCGCCTGCTCGGCCTCTACGCGGCCCCATTCGGCGTCGGGCTCGGCGCGAACTTCGTCACCATGCCGGTGCTCGTCGGCCGCTGCTTCGGGGCGCTTCACTTCAGCCGGATCATGGGCCTGCTGATGAGCGCCTTCGCGGCCGGCATCATCGTCGGCATCCCCGGCGCGGGCTACGTGTTCGACCGAACCGGGAGCTACGAGTGGGTCTTGATCAGCTGCGCGTCCGGCTTCGCGACGGCCGCGGCGCTCAGCGCGCTCGTGCGCCCCGAAAGCAGGCCCCGGTCCGGCTGATCGATCTGGCCGCGATGCGCGGGTCGGGGAACGCCTGTTCGCTCCCGCAGCGCTGCGCGCGGCGCGGCGCACGCTTTGGCATGATCGACTCGCGCCGTCGGACCGGATATGCTTCGCGGCGGGATCGGCGGGCGCGGCCCGCTGCTCCGCGGTTTTCGAGTCGGCGATCGACGGTGGGGCTCCGCTCGCTCCGCCACGCCCGATTGCCCCCGAACCTCAACCCCAATGGGAGGCCCGAGATGCCCGAACAAATCGTCGTTGTGCTTGCGGAGGGATTCGAAGAGATCGAGGCGATCACCCCGATCGACGTGCTGCGGCGCGCCGGACTCGACGTCGTCGTCGCCGGCGTGGGCGGAACCGCCGTGAAGGGCGCCCACGGCGTGACGTTCCAGTGCGACACCGCGCTCGAGGACGTCCGGTCGACTCCGCGCGCGCTCGTGCTGCCCGGCGGGCTGCCCGGAGCGGAGAACCTCGGCAAGAGCGGCGCCGTGAAGGAGCTCGCGCTGCGGGTCAACGAGAGCGGCGGCGTGTGCGCGGCGATCTGCGCGGCGCCCGCGTATACGCTCGCCAAGTACGGCCTGCTCGATGGCCGCACGGCCACCTGCTACCCGAGCTTCGAGAAGGAGTTCGAGTCGAGCACGAAGCCGAGCGAAGACCGCGTCGTGGTCGACGGCAACATCGTGACCAGCCGTGGCCCGGGAACCTCGCTGGAGTTCAGCCTCAAGCTCGCCGGGGTGCTCGCGGGGCCGGACACCGCGAAGGAGCTGCAGGGCCAGATGCTCGCGCGGGTCTGACCGGCGCGCGGAATCGACGGCGCGTCTTCGGCAACCGCGAGCGCGCTGCCGGCGCGCTAGTTTTCGCGCGGGCGAACTGGGCCCCCGCCAGTGCCCGGTAACGCGCCACCCGGACGGAACTGCGCGGGCTACGACGCCATCAGCGCCGTCGGGCGCACGATGTGGGTCCCGAGGCGCAGCGCCGCCGCGGGAACGCCGAGCGCCATCGCCACGAGCTGCGGGATGTGCAGGATCGGCACGCGCAGCTTGCGGCCCAATTGTGACTCGATCTCGGGCTGGTAGGCGTCGAGGTTCAGGTGGCAGAGCGGGCAGGGCGTGACCATCGCGTCCGCGCCCGCGGCCTTCGCGCTCGCGATCGCGTTGCCGCCGAGCTGCATCGAGTTTTCCTTGTTGACCATCGCGATCGGAAAGCCGCAGCACTTGAGCCGCTCGTCGTAGCGCACGGGGGTGGCGCCGAGCACCTCGATCAGCTGCTCGAGCTCGTCGGGATCGTCCGGGTTCGCGAGGTCGTTCACCTCGGGCGGTCGCGTCGCATAGCAGCCGTAGAACGCCGCGAGCTTGAGACCCGCCAGGGGCCGCACCACCTTCTCCCTCAGTCTCGCCAGACCGTAGTCGTGCAGCAGCACCTCGTAGAAGTGCTTGACCTTCACCTCGCCCTGGTAGCGCCGTCCGGTGTCCCGCTCGAGCTCTTCGTTCACGCGCGTCCAGTATTCGGGTTTGCTCTGCAGCTTGCGCTGCGCCTTGCGGTGCACCCCCTGGCAGGTGGTGCAGATGTTCATGATGTCGAGCCCCTGCGCCTCGGCGAGCGCGAAGGTGCGCGCGTTGAGGATGTCGGCAACGAGCGGGTTGTCCTCGTTGATCACGCCCGCGCCGCAGCAGGCCGCGTCGGTCATCTCCACGAGCTCGATGCCGAGCTTCTCGCAGGCCAGGCGCGCGGCGACGAGGTTCTCGCGCCCCGCGCCCTTCGCCACACAGCCGGTGTAGAGCGCGTACTTCATTTTCGCAGCTCCTCGAAACGCGCGAAGGTCTTCCTGATCTCGTCGGCCTTGTCGATCGACGGCGGGATCAGCGGCGGATTCTTACGGCGCCGCAGCATCCGCAGCCCCACCGGAACCAGCGAGAGCAGCCCGGGCAGGTTCCCGAAGCCCATGCTGCGCGCGGGCAGGTAGTTCTCGTCCAGCAGCCCGCGCTTGCCGACGGTCTCGCGGAAGCCGAGCGCGTGGCGCGCGCCCGCGTTGTCGTGGAAGCCGTCGGCCATGGCCCGGGTACGGATCTCCTCGATGCGCTCCAGCGGCTTGGTCTCCGTCGGGCAGCGCGTCGAGCACTCGCCGCAGTGCGTGCAGTCCCAGACGCCGGTCTGCTCCGAGATCGTGCCGAGCCTCTGGAAGGTGGCGGTGTCGCGCGAGTCGAAGATGAAGCGGTGCGCCTTGGCGAGCGAGGCGGGGCCGACGAAGCTGTGGTCCACCTCGAGCACGTTGCAGTCGGAGTAGCACGCGGCGCAGAGGATGCAGGTGGTGGACGGATCGATCTTCAGGAACTGCTCGGGGCTCTGATGCCGCTCGTGATCGGGCGCAGCGCCATCTTCCGCCACGAGATACGGCTTGACGCGACCGAGCGATTCCAGGAACGGATCGATGTCCACCACCAGATCGCGTAGCACTTCGAGGTTGCCGATCGGCCCGACGCGCAGCACGCCGTTGTCCGCGCAGTCGGAGACCTGCGTCTTGCAGGCCAGGCGCGCGTGGCCGTTCACCTTGACCGCGCAGGATCCGCAGATCGCGGAGCCGCACGAGTAGCGCAGCGCGAGCGTCGGGTCCTGCTCGGCGCGGATCTTGTTGAGCGCCTTCAGGATGGTGATGCCGGGCGGCAGCTCGACCTCGAAATCCTGATCGCGGGGCTCGCGATCTGCGGCCGGATCGAAGCGCTGGATGCGGAAGATCAGCTTGTGCGCGGCCATCAGTACTTCCTCTCCTCGGGCTCGAAGCGGGTGATCGTCACGGGCTTGTAGCGCAGCTCGTGGCCGCCGTCGTCGGTGCGAAAGGCCAGCGTGTGCTTGAGCCAGTGGACGTCGTCGCGCGTGGGGAAGTCGGTGCGGAAGTGCGCGCCGCGGCTCTCCTCGCGCGCCAGGCCGCCGTCCACGATCAGCTCCGCGTACTCGAGCATGTTCGAGAGCTCGAGCGCGTCGATCAGGTTGAGGTTGAAGTTGCCGCCGCGGTCCTTCACCTGGATCTTGCGGAAGCGCTCGCGCAGGCCCGCGATTGCGCTCTGGGCCTGCCGCATGTCCTCGCCGCAGCGGTAGACGCCCACCTGGTAGGTCATCGTCTCCTTGAGCTCCTCGCGGATCGCGTGGAGGTCCTCGGAGCCGTCGCCCGCGTAGAGCGCCTCGATCTCCTGCTGCGCGGCGAGCAGCTCGCCCTCCTCGTCGACCCCGGCCTGCTTCAGGCCCGGCACCACGTCGAGCATCTTCTTGCCGGCGCGGCGCCCGAAGACCAGCGCCTCGAGCAGCGAGTTGGTGCCGAGCCGGTTGGCGCCGTGCACCGAGATGCACGAGCACTCGCCCGCCGCGAAGAAGCCCGTCACGTGCGTGCCGTTCTCGTCGAGGTAGACCTGGCAGTCGTTGTCGGCCGGGATGCCGCCCATCGAGTAGTGCGCGGTGGGTTGGATCGGCACGGGCTCCTCGACGCAGTCGACGCCGATGAAGTCCTTGGCGAGGTTGTAGACCTGCGGCAGGCGCTCCATGATCTTCGCGCGGCCGAGGTGCCGCAGGTCGAGCAGCACGTAGTCCTTGTGCGGCCCCGCGCCGCGCCCCTCGTTGATCTCGGTCTGCTCCGAACGCGACACGATGTCGCGCGGGCCGAGCTCCATCTTCGAGGGCGCGTAGCGCGACATGAAGCGATCGCCCTCCGCGTTGATCAGGTAGCCGCCCTCGCCGCGCGCGCCCTCGGTGAGCAGGATGCCGTGCTCGTAGAGCCCGGTCGGGTGGAACTGCACGAACTCCATGTCCTGCAGCGGGACGCCCGCGCGGTAGGCCGCCACGATGCCGTCGCCGGTGTTGGCGGCCGCGTTGGAGGTGATCTTGAACGCCTGGCCGTACCCGCCCGACGCGAACAACACCGCCCTGGCGCGCAGCACCTCGAGCTGTCCGGTCTTGATGTCCAGCGCGACGATGCCGCGGCAGACGCCGTCTTCGACGATCAGCCGGTTCATGTGCCACTCGGAGTACACGCGCAGCTTGCCGCCGTGCTTGTAGGTCTGCTCCACCAGCGTGTGGAGCAGTGCGTGGCCGGTGCGGTCCGCCGAGAAGCAGGCGCGCAGGTAGCTGTGACCGCCGAACGCGCGCTGGTTGAGCTTGTTGTCCGCGGTGCGCGAGAACGGACAGCCGAGGTGCTCCATCTCGTAGATCGTACGCGGCGCGTCGTTGCAGAGGATCTCGATCGCGTCCTGGTCGCCGAGGAAGTCGGAGCCCTTGACGGTGTCGTAGATGTGGGCCTCGACCGTGTCGTCGTCGACGTTGCCGAGCGCCGCCGCCACGCCGCCCTGCGCGGCGCCCGAGTGGCTGCGGCTCGGGTAGACCTTGGTCACGACCGCGACGTCCAGGTGGTCCACCAACTCCATCGCGGCCCGCAACCCCGCGAGCCCCGAGCCTACGATGACGACGTCGTGTGAGTACATGCCCCTCCGCCGGCGCTCGCCTGCCGCCGTGCTCTGCGCGCAAGCGTTCGCCGCGATGCCTTGCAACTCCCGTTCCGCATCGCGCGTGCGGCGCGGTTTCTAGCGCTCGCGCGCGAAAATCGCGCGCAGCCGCGCCCGATGGCCGCACTCGTGCGCGAAATGGCCGCATTCGTTGGCGATTCGAGCGCGCTCGCCGCTACGACCGGGCATCCGGTGTTCCGCTGTCGGCGCGGTCCGCGAGAGCGGCGATTTCCAGCAGTGGGAAATCGCTCGCGCGATTGGGGCAAAACGCCTCGTTTCCGGGGCAGGCTGGAACCCCCCGAATTGGATCGTCTCGGCGGATCAGCGCACCGCGCGCGCTTCGGGGTCCTTCGCGATCGCGCGCTCGCAGAGCTCCCAGAGCGCGCGGCGGTCTTCGTCCGACTCGCGGGTGAACGGCAGCGCGTGGCTGCGGCGCGGCTCGCGGTCGAAGAAGAAGCGCCCCGTCCACTGGCGCGCGCGCGGGCACGCGGCCAGCCAGACGACCGTGTCGGCGCCCTCGGCCGGTGTGCGCAGGATGTGGCGCGTGACCCGGTGGAAGCGCGGCAGCGAGGTCTTCACGGACGGCGTGTCGGCCCAGCCGGGGTGCATCGCGTTGACGACGACGGAGCTTCCGCGCAGCTCGTCGGCCCAGAGCTCCGAGAGCACGACCTGCGCGCGCTTGGTCTCCGCGTA
>JBFGGA010000082.1:0-14479 GCA_041579295.1 Myxococcota bacterium
GCGGATCGACGCGCGTCGATCCGCCCCGGCTCCCTTCCGTTCGGATGCGGCCCCCCGACGCCGCCTCGCGGTCGCGGGTGTGGCGCTGCTGCTGTGGGCTTGCGCGGCCGGTGGATCCGCGCCGCACGCCGACCTCGCGTCGGTCTGGCGCGACTACCTCGAGCTGCCCTTGGAGCGCGCGCTCGCGATCGCGGGAGATCCGCAGCGGGACCGTTGGGTGACCGGTGCCTCGGGCGGCCACGCGACACCCGAGGCGGCCGCGCAAGCGGCGCTCGACGAGTGCCTCGCGCTGCGCCGCATGCGCCGCCTCCAGGACGCCTGCGTGCCCTACGCGGCCGGAGGCGAGATCGTCTGGCGGGGCCGCTGACGCGCAGCGGCTCCGATCAGTCGATGGATGGCTCGGGTTGCGGGGCAGTGGCAGAGCGCGCCTCCGCGCGCGCCTCCTCGGAGAGCGGCGAATCGAGCAGCCACGCCTCGGCGGCGGCCTCGTCGAGGTGGCGCCAGACGCGCGCAATCTGGATCAGCGCGGTCTCGCGCTGATCTTCGCCGTCGATGCGCAGCGCCCACTCGATCGCGTCGGCGGGCGCTTCCACGGCGAGCAGCTTCGCGTAGACGGGGTAGGTCGGCCGCAGCCAGGGTTCCGGCTCGCCGGCGGCGGTCTGCGTCGCCATCCAGTCCATCGCCGCCTGGCGATCCATGCGCGACCACTTCGCGAAGGCCATTCGCACCGCGAGATCCCGATCGTAGCCCTCTTCCGCGCCGGAGAGCCACGCGAGCGCGGCGGGCCCGTCGTAGAGCACCCAGGTCCTGGCGATCAGGCTGCGCATGTTGCTGCCGAACGGGCCCTTGCAGTGCGTCTCGCACCAGGCGAGGCCCGCCGCGACGTCGAGCTTCGAGAGCTCGCTGGTCACGCGGCGGAACACGGCGAGCTTGTAGCCCTCTTCGTCGTCGGGGATCGACTCGGCCCAGCGCCTCACGGCGTCGGCGCCCTTCTCCTGGACCACGACGCGGATGTAGGCGACGATCGCGCGCTGGCGCGGAATGCCGTGCTCGATGTCGCGCAGCCAGCGCCTGAGCTCGGGGGGGTCGCCGGCCGCGAACCAGCCGCCCACCAGTGCGGGCGGCACGACCTGCTGGAAGTCCGGGATCACCGCCCACGGCCAGACGACGCGCGCGGCGGCCTCCGGCTCCGCCTCGGCCCAGGCTGCGATCGCGGAGAAGAGCGCGGCCAGGCGAAAGTTCGTGGGGGACTTGGTGCGCGCCCACTGCGCGGCCTCCTCGCCTCGGTGGGTCGCCCAGTACCGCAGCAGCAGCTGGAGCTCGGTGGCGCCGAGATCGACGGTCCGATCCTCGAGCGTCTCCACCACCGACGGCACGAGCTCCGGCCCCAGCGTGGGCAGCAGCGCGCCGAGCCGGCGCGCCCTCGCATAGGGATCGTCGTCGCGAACGATCTCGGCGAGCTTGTCCCGGACCACGTCGTCGAGCGTCTCGCCCTCGGCGATCGCCTCGGTCGCCGCCGGCACCGCCGCCGTCTGGTTCGGGGGCGTCCCGGGCTCGCAGGCCGCAAGTCCGATTGCCAGCAGCGCTGCGCCGATGGCCGTATGAAGTGATCGCAGCATGATCCGGCGAGCATAACCGAGCGGCGAAGGGTGCTCCAAGGTCGAAGGCGAGCGGTATCGGATCTCCGTCGGGTCCGGCGCAGCGGTGTTCGAGCCGGTGCCCCTCGACGGATTGGATCGACCGCCGAACGCCCGCTTCGCCTATCATCATCGAGCCGTTTCGCGGTGCGACGAAAGGAGCGAGCCATGTCTGTTCACGGGGGAAAACTCGCGGCGCGCGCGCTCAAGCAGGCCGGCGTCGAGGTGCTCTTCACGCTGCCCGGCGGGCACATCATGCCACTCTACGACGGCTGCCTCGACGAGGGCATCCGGATCGTCGACGTGCGCCACGAGCAGGCCGCCACGCACGCGGCCGACGCCTGGGCGCGTTGCAACCCCGGGCAGATCGGCGTCGCGGCGATCACCGCGGGGCCGGGCGTGACCGACGGCGTGACGGGGATCGCGAACGCCTGGCGCGCGAACTCGCCGATCCTCGTGTTCGGCGGCCAGGGCCCGTTCGCGCAGCTGCGCAAGGGCTCGCTGCAGGAGATGGACCACCTCGGCGTGGTGCGGCCGATCACCAAGTTCTGCGAGGCCGTCTACCAGACCGACCGCATCCCGGAGTTCATCGAGCTCGCGGTGCGCCACGCGGTCTCGGGCATCCCGGGCCCTTCGTACCTGGAGATCCCGATGGACGTCTGGGGCGGCCAGTGCGAGTGGGAGAACGTCTACCTGCCGCGGATCCGCACCGAGCCCCCGAAGCTCTCGCCCGACCGCGACGAGGTCCGCCGCGCGCTCGAGCTGCTCGAGGCCGCCGAGCGCCCGATGCTGATGGCCGGCACGAGCGTGAAGTGGTCGCGCGGCGCGGCCGCGATGAACCGCTTCATCGCCGAGACGCACATCCCCACCTACACCAACGGCATGGCGCGCGGCACGGTGCCGGTCGACTCGCCGGAGTTCCTGAACCGCTCGCGCCGCGCCGCACTCGAGCGGATCGATTGCATCGTGCTCGCGGGAACATTGCTCGACTTCCGCATGCGCTTTGGCGCGAGCATCCCCGCCGACGCGAAGATCATCCAGCTCGAGATGGACGCGACGCTGATCGGCCAGAACCGCCAGGCCGACGTCGCGCTCGTCGGCAACCTCGGCTGCTCGTTCGAGCTGCTCTGCGAGGAAATCAAGAACCGAAGCTCCAGGCTCGACTTCTCGAGCTGGCGCGGCGAGCTGCGCGAGATCGAGGAGGCCGCCGAGGCGAAGGTGCAGGAAAAGCTCGACAGCGACGAGTCGCCGCTCGATCCGCAGCGCATGCTGCGCGAGGTGCGCGACTGGCTCGCCACGCTCGACGATCCGATCGTGATCGGCGACGGCGGCGACATCGTCGCGACCGCGGCGAAGATCCTGCCGGTGCGCGGCGAGGGCGCCTGGATGGACCCCGGGCCGCTCGGGACCCTCGGCGTCGGCATGCCGTTTGGCATTGCCGCGCAGCTCACGCATCCCAAGCGGCGCGTCGTCATCATCTACGGCGATGGCTCCTTCGGCCTCAACGGCTTCGAGTACGACACCGCGGTGCGCTTCGGCCTGCCGGTGATCGGCATCGTCGGAAACGACGCGGCCTGGGGCCAGATGATGCGCCCGCAGGGCGCGCTGATGGGCTGGGATCGGCTCGACGGCACGCTGCTCGCGCGCACGCGTTACGACAAGGTCGTCGAGGCGCTCGGCGGTCACGGCGAGCTGGTCGAGCGCCCCGAGCAGCTGCGCCCCGCGCTCGAGCGCGCCGCGCAGTCGGGCCTGCCCGCGTGCGTGAACGTGATGATCAAACAGGAGCGCGAGTTCAAGGGCGGGATCTACGTCTGATCGTCTCCGGCGCGGCCGCGATGCGCCGTGCGCTCCGCCGGATCCGCGTGGCCGGCGTCTGCTGACGACGCGCTTCGCTCGCGCGCTGCGAGCGGCTCCTCCTCTTCGCGCAGCCGGATCTCGCCGGCCTGATCGGGGTAGCGGCCGACGCGGCCCGCGAGGTACGCGCGGATCCTGTCCATGTCGGCGCGCACGTCGCCGGTGGGCATGAAGATGGGGCCGAAGCCGGCCTCGCGCTTCGCGTAATCGACGAAGCCCAGCTGGATCGGCACGCCCGCGGCCATCGCGATGCGGTAGAAGCCCGACTTCCAGTACGGCGTGTAGCCGCGCGTGCCCTCCGGCGTGATCAACAGGCAGAGCCGCTCCGACGCTTCGAAGATCTTCACGATCTGCTCGACCACGCGTTCCGGGTGGTCTCGGCGCACCGGTATCGCGCCGAGCTTGCGCAGGATCGGGCCGAGCGGCCACCAGAAGGCCGTGTGCTTGACGAGTACCGAGATGTCCGCCTCGAGGATGCACTTGACGGCGAGCAGGTGGATCAGGTCCCAGTTGCTGGTGTGGGGCGCGGCGATCAGCACGAACTTCTTCTCCGAGGACCACGTCCCGATGGTCTTCCAGCCGTGCCAGCGCAGGTAGAGTCGGGAAAGCAGCTTGAACACCTGGCTTTGCCCTCCAGCCGGAAGCTCGGAGTCTCGCCCCGCGGGCCGCAATCGTCCAGTCGCGAAGCCGCCTGCGCACGAAATGTTCGGTGTGCGCGCTGCGCGCCGCGGCGGGACCGCCGGAGGCCTTCTCGCTATGCTGTCGCGCGATCGAGACCCCGCTCTCGCGCGAAAGGAGCCGCAGATGTCGGAAGCCACCCGCCCGGATCCCAAAGCCGCCACCCCGAACGCCAAGCCCGCCAGCTCTCCGGGTCTGCCCGGGCGCGACTACCACGCGCCCGAGATCTACGAGCTCGAAAGGGAGCGCGTCTTCTTCCGCAACTGGTTCTGCGTGGGCCGCGAGGAGCAGCTCGCGAACGCGGGCGATTTCCTCACCGCGGAGCTCGCGGGCGAGAGCCTGATCGCGGTGCGCACGCGCGAGGGCGAGCTGCGCGCGTTCTACAACGTCTGCCAGCACCGCGGCACGCGGCTCTGCGAGCGCCCCTCCGGCCACGTGGGCCGCCAGTTCGTCTGCCCCTACCACCAGTGGTCGTACGGGCTCGACGGCAAGCTGCTGCGGATGCCGAACGTGCGCGATGCGGACCGCATCGACCGCGAGCAGCACGGGCTTGCGCCGGTAGCGATCGACGCGTGGGACGGCTTCGTCTTCGTCAACCTCGCGCAAGATCCGCGGCCGCTGCTCGAGCAGCTCGAGACCGAGGCCGGCGAGCCGCTCTCGTGGGGGCGCTACCGGGTGGGCGAGCTTCGCATTGGCCATCGGATCGCCTACGAGGTGGCGGCGAACTGGAAGATCCTGCACGACAACTTCAACGAGTGCCTGCACTGCCCGTCCGTGCACCCGGGACTCGCGAAGATCGTGCCGATCTATCGCAGCGGACAGGTGATCGACTCCGAGCGCCGCGACGGCGGCGTCACGCTCGCCGACGGGATGAACACGTTCACCGCGACCGGACGCTCGGCGCTGCCCGAGCTGCCGGGCCTCTCCGAGCTCGATCGGCGCAGCTACTACGGCTACACGATCTTTCCGAACGTGATGATGAACCTGCTCTCGACCGGCGTGATGAGCTACACGCTCTACCCGCGCTCCGCCGGCCACACGACGATCGTCTCGGAGTACCTGTTTCGGCCCGAGGTGATCGCCGCCGAAGGCTTCGACTGCAGCGACATGGTGAAGTTCCTCGACCAGGTGAGCGTCGAGGACTGGGCGGTCTGCGAGAAGGTCCAGCAGGGCATCCGCTCGCGCGGCTTCGAGCGGGGCTTCTACCCGCGCGAGGACCGCATCCTGCGGGATTTCGCCAGGCGTTACCTCGACGAGCGCGGCCCCGCGTAGGTGGTTCGCCGCTTTCTGGCTGCCACACGTCGCCGCGACTGGATCTGAATCCAGTTGGCCGCGCCTGAAGATCACGGCTAGATGACGACGGACCTGACCAACGGCTCGGTATCCCGACACCTGCGCGTCCAGGCGACGCCGATGGCGATCGGTCTGCTCGCGATCATCTCGTTCGACGTCGTCGATCTGTTCTTCGTCTCGCGGCTCGGCGACGCGCCGCTCGCGGCGATCAGCTTCACGTTTCCGGTGGTCTGGTTCCTCGGCTCGGTGGCGATCGGCTACGAGGCGGGCGCGGCCTCGTGCGTGTCGCGCGCCGCCGGCGAGGGCCACCAGCGCCGCGCGGCGCGGCTGACCACCGACGCCGCGCTGCTCGCGGGCCTCGCGACGCTCGCGCTCTGCGCGATCGGTCAGCTGACGATCGATCCGGTCTTCTCCGCGCTCGGCGCGACCGCCGAGGTGATGCCGCTGATCACCGAGTACATGCGCATCTGGTACTGGATGGAGCCCGCCTCCGCGGTGATGTGGACCTGCCTCGCGGCGATGCGCGCGCGCGGCAACACCGCGCTCGAGGGCAAGGTGATCACCGCGGCCGCGGTCTTGAACGCGATCCTCGACCCGATCTTCATCTTCGGTTGGCTCGGATTTCCGCGGCTCGAGATCGCCGGCGCCGCGCTCGCCTCGCTCACCGCGAACCTGATCATGCTGGCGTTCACGCTGATCCACCTGACCACGCGGCTGCGGGTGTTCGCCAACCCGTTCGCCCAAATTGACGAGATCTTCGAATCCTGGCGGGAGCTGATGCGGATCGGCGTTCCCGCGATGCTGACCAACGCGATCATTCCGATCGCGAACGGCATCGTGATGGCGCTGGTCGCCGGATACGGGGTCTACGCCGTCGCGGGCTACGGGATCGCGATGCGGATCGAGCCCGTCGCGCTGATTCCGTTCTACGCGCTCTCCGCGGTGTCGAGCCCGTTCTTCGGCCAGAACATCGCCGCGGGCAAATACCATCGCCTCGTCGAGGCGCGCCGGGTGATCAGCCGCTTCTGCATCCGCTTCGGCCTGCTGCTGGCCGCGGCGCTCTGCGTCGTCGCCGTGCCGCTCTCGGGGCTCTTCACCGAGTCGACGGAGATCCGAGAGGTTGCGGTCGACTACATCTGGCTCGTCGCGCTGAGCTACGGCGCCTACGGCCTGGTGATGTCCGTCAACGCCGCGTTCAACGGGATCGGGCGCCCGCTGCCGGGCGTGGTGATCTCGTCGCTGCGGGTCCTGATCGTCTTCCTGCCGCTCGCGCTGCTCGGGCGCTGGCTGTTCGGCCTGCCGGGGCTGTTCGCGGCCAGCGCGCTCTCGAACCTCGGCATCGGCGCGCTCGCCTACCGCTGGCTCGGCAGCCAGATCGGCTCGCCGCGGCGCTAGCCGGATCGCTACCCTGCGAGCTGGATCGACGCGGAGCCTGGGCGAAGCCATGCGGACCGATCGACGCAGTTTCTTCCGGCTGCTGGCCGGCGCCGCGGCGCTGCTCTCGGGGAGGGCGGCCGCCGCGAAGTTCGCGCCCGGGCGCTTCGACATCCACGAGGCCACGCGCAACACGCGGCTCGGCGCGCTCGGCGCGCGCCGGCCGCGCCTGCGCGGCCCGCCGCCGAGCTTCAAGCCCTACCCGGGGAGGCGCCGCGTCGCGCTGCCCGCGCGCGCCGACGCGCCCGGGCGCACGCTCGCGGAGATCGTGCGGCAGTGGGCGCCGGCTCCAGACTTTTCGGGCGCCGCGATCTCGCTCGCGCAGCTCGGGCGGCTGCTTCACTTCACCAACGGCATCACCTCGAAGACGCCGTCGCGTGAAGGGGGGCCGGTGCTGCGCGCCGCGCCGTCGGCGGGCGCGCTCTACTCCGGCGAGATCTACGTCGCGGCCCTGCGCGTGGACGGCCTCGCGCCGGGCGTCTATTACTACGCGGTCGCGCAACACCGCCTCGTCGAGGTCGCGGCGGGCCTCGATCCCGCGCGCCTGGCCGACGCGCTCGAAGCGCCCGGATCGGTCGAAGGCGCGGCCGCGCTGGTCCTGCTCAGCAACGTGTTCGGCCGCTACTCGTGGCGTTACGCGAATCGCGGCTACCGCTACGCGTTGATCGACAGCGGGCACATCGGCGAGAACCTGCGCCTGGCCGCGCACTCCGCCGGGATCGCGCAGCGCGACTTCCTCGCGTTTCGCGACGATCTCTTCAACGAAATGCTCGCGCTCGACGGCGTCCGGGAAGCCGTCTGCTCGGTGCACGCGCTCGGGCTGTCCGGACCGCCGAGCGCCGCGGAGGCCGCGACGGATGCGCGGGCGAGTTCGGCCGACTCTCCGCACGCCCCCGCGGCGCCTACCGCGACTTCCGGGAAGCAGCCCGAATCTGCGAAGCCTACGCGCGATTGGGTCGAAGCCCAGCAGGCCCCGGCGTTTGCCGCGAGCGGACCGATCGCCGAGCGCTACCACGCGGCGACCCAGCTCGTCGCGCGCGGCGACTCGGTCGCGCCGTCCGCGTCGCCGCGCGACTTTCCGCCGCGCCCCGTCGAGCCGAGCGTGCCGCTGCCCGCGGCCGGGGCGGGCCCCGCGATGAAGCTCGAGGCCGCGATCGAGATCCGGCGTTCCACCCGGCGCTTCGAGCCGCGCAGCCTCTCGCTCGCGGATCTGGGCCACATCCTCGAGATGGCCGGCGGGCACGCCGCGCTCGCGCGCAGTGCGGGCGTGGACGTCTTCCTGGTCGTCCACCGCGTGGCGGGGCTCGAGCGCGGCCTCTACCGCTACGACCGCGACCGCCACCGCCTGGTCGTCGCGCAGAGCCGATCGCTGGTCGGCGACTTCACGCGGGTCTGCCTCGGCCAGGAGAAGGCCGGAAGCGCTGCGGTCGGCGTGCTGATGGTGGCGCGGCTCGGCGAGGGCCGCGCGCTGGCGACCACGCGCCGCTACCGCGACATGCTGGTCGAATCCGGCGCGATCGGTCAGCGCATCTACCTCGCGGCCGAATCCGCGGGCCTCTCGGCCCGCAACCTCGCCGCCTTCATCGACGACGACCTGAACGACCTGCTCGGCTTCGACGGCGAGCGCGAGGCGGCCATCCACCTGACGATGCTCGGCCCGGGCGACTGAACTCACTGCCGGCGCTCGTTTGGCCGATGTGGGAACTGGCAGGCACCGGGAGGGGATGGCCGATGGCGGCCGAAACGATCCGAAAACCGCGCAGAGGGCCGCGGAGCGACCAGCATGGCGCCTGAACGCCACGTCGACCTCTCGATCGACTACGCGACCCGCGAGCAGTTCGAGGAGGCCTTCGCGCGCGAGCTGTTCGGCGGGGCCGTCTTCGTTCCGACGCTGGATCGGCTGCCGATCGGCCAGGCGGTCCGCGTGGGTTTCGAGCTCGCGTTTTGCGAGACCCGCTTCGAGCTCGAAGGTGAGGTGGTCGCGTCGCTTCCCGCGCCGATCGCCAGCGCGGGCGCGAAGCCGGGCGTCTCGGTTCAGCTCCGCGAGCCGCCCGCCGAGCTCCGCGACCGCGTCGAGCGCGCGAGCGGTCTGCGCCTGAGCGAACTGCTGGCGGCGCGCTCCGATTTCTCGTCCGCGGAGCCTCGCTATCCCGCGCAGGCGCCGGTGCTGCTCGAGATCCGCGGCAGAAGCCTCTCCGCCGAGATGGCCGACGTGAGCTACAACGGCATGCTCGCGCTGCTTCCGGAGGTGGACCTCCGCGACGTCTCGGAGCTTCGCGTGGCGATCGAGCACCCCGCCCGGGGCGAGAAGGTCGAGCTCGACGCCCGCGTCGCCAATCAAACGCGCTGCGACGGCGGCATCCTCGCCGTAGGCGTGCAGTTCGTCTACGAGTTCGACCAGGTCGACGAGATCGCGAGATTCATCGACGACCTCCGGAGCTTCCACCACGCCCGCTCGCTCGCGACCGTCTCGGGCTCGCTCGCGGATACCTCGCTCGAGACCGTGCTCGAGACCTTTGCGAGCGTCTCCGAATCGGGGACGCTGTGCCTCTGGCGCGGCGAAGAGCGCGGCAAGATCGCCTACCAGATGGGCGAGATCTTCTACGTGACCGTGGGGCTGCTCTCGGGCACCAAGGCGCTCGATCGCATCTTCACCTGGACGGACGCGCAGTTCGAGTTTCGCCCGGAGCTGGAGCCGATGGACGGGGTTCGCGGGCGCCTGCCGCTCGCGCCGGCGGTGCTCGCGGCCGTGGTCGCGCGCGACGAGCTCGCGCAGCTCGACCTGAGCGGCTTCGACGCGGGCGCGATCTTCGAGGTGGATGCCGAGCGACTCGCCATCGCGGAGCCCACGCTCGACGACGTCGCGCGCGAGATCACCCAGCACGCGCGCATGGGCTTCCCGCTCGGCGCGATGCTCGACATGCTCGCCAGCAGCGACGCGCGCATCTACAAGACGGTCGGGGAGCTGATCGAGGCCGGCATCCTACGCACCGAGCCGCGCTGACGCCCCGAGCGAAGCCGCTGGGCAGGGCGATGCGGGCGCGGTCGGCGAAGCCGGGCCGACGAGCGAGGCCGACGCGCGGCGCTCTAGGCCTCGAGCTTGCGGGCCAGCGAGAAGATCGCGAGCGTCAAGACGCCGCAGCCGATCGCGATCCAGCGGATCACCAGGATCATCTGGTCGAACAGGCCCGGCACGCCGTAGGCGATTGCGTAGTAATGGGGGTCGTCGTACCACGGCAGGAGGAACGACGCGATCACCCCGATCGCCGTCACGCCCGCGAACATCGAGGCCATTCGATGCAGGTCTCCGACCGCCAGGCCGGTGCGGGGGTTCGCGGGATGCTTCGCGGGGTCGAGCTTCGCGAGCCCCCCGTAGCGCCTCTTGAAGCAGAAATAGGCGACCGGACCGGAGACGATCGCGATCAGGCCGCCGACGAAGTAGTCGGTTCCGTTGATGAAGAGGGCCGCGAAGGCGATCAGCAGCGGTGGGATGCACATCGCGATGAAACCCCTCGTCCCGAACGGCACGCGAAACGGCCGCGGCATGTCGGCTCGCCGCACGCGCAGGATGCAGGCCGAGACGAAGATCAGCGAGTAGGCGGACATCAGCAGCATCATGTCGACCACCACGATCACGCCGAACGGAAACATGCACGTGATCAGGCTGAAGATGCCCAGCGAGAGCACCGCGACGTAGGGGACGCCGTGCTTCTCGCTGCACCGGACGAGGACCCTCGGCGCGAGGTTGTCGTCCGCGAGAGCGAAGAAGCCGCGCGAGCCCGAGGCGATGTAGGTGTTGAAGATCGACAGCTGCGCGGCCACCGCCACGATCACGAAGAACCACCCGAAGGCCGGCTCCACCTGCGTGACGACGTCGCCGTAGGACAGGCCGCCTTCGGACGCCCACTGCTCCCAGTTGCCGATCGACGCGAGCCCCGCCAGCGTGGGCAGGATGTAGACCGCCATGATCAGCGGCACGCTGATCAGCGTGGCCCGCGGGATCACCATCGGATCCGAGATCTCGCCCGCCACCGTCGACATCGACTCGTAGCCCGAATACATCCACATTCCGATCGCGATCGCGCTGCCGATGCTCGCGAGCAGCGTCGAATCGGGCGGGGTGAACGGGTGGAAGGGGTTGGTGTTCCAGTTCATGAAGCCGACCACCGCGACGAGCGCGAATGCCAGCATCACCAGGATGGAGATCGCGGTGCTCACCGCCCCGACGTCGCGGATGCCGCGCAGGTTGATGTAGGTGAAGAAGATCACGATCGACGCCTTGACGGCGTATCCCTGCACGGGCGTGAGGTCCGCGGCGGTCGCCAGATACGATCCCGCGAGCACCACGTAGATCGTGTTGTCGAAGTAGATCGAGATCGTGCGCCACCAGCCCGCCTGGAAGCCCCAGAACTCGCCGCAGGCCCGCTGCACCCACTTGTAGTACCCGCCCTCCTCGGGCATCGCGGAGCCGAGCTCGGCGGCCACCAGGCCCATCGGCGTGCTCCAGAAGAACGGAAGCACCATGAGCATCACGAGGGTCAAGCCCGGCCCGGCCTGCGGGATCATCTCCTCGATCCCGTACGCGCCCGCCGCGCAGAGGCAGAAGACCATGAAGACGACGGTCGACGTCTTCATGTCGTGCTGCCTGAGCTTCGGGTGCGCGGAATCGCTTGCCGAACCGCTCGCTTCGACCGTGGCCACAGGGCCATCCTCTGATTGCGGGCCCCGCAGACTAGCGAGCTTCGGCGGCATCCGTCATGAGGGAAATCGGGTATTCGCGGCGCGAATCAACCCGAGAGATCGATCGCTCCGCCCCGGATCTACAGGCGCTCGAGCACGCCGATCATGAACTCGCGGCCGAGGTGCTCTTCGAGTCGCTCGACCGCGCCGACGAGCGTGGGGCCGAGGTTCGGATCGTCGGTGGCGAAGGCCGAGTCGCGCAGCGCGTCGAGGTCGTCCTCTTCGATCGGGATCCCGGCGGCGCGGGCGTAGAGGACGACCGCGAGCCGGAAGCTCTCGTTGTCCTTCGCGAGCAGCGCCCGGATCATCTCGACGACGGCCGCGATCGAAGCCGTCGCGTAGAGCACCCGCAGCGTGCGGGCCAGCACCGCCGGCGGATCGTCGATCGAACCGCCGCTCAGCTGGGCGAAGAGCTGCCAGGCCGAAGCGGGCGTGCCGCGCAGGTCTCGCATCAGCGCGCAGAGCAGTCGAACGCCGCGCGGAGACCAGCGGACGTCCTCGGCAATGGCGAGCGGAAGGCCTCGCGCGGTCGCGTGGGTGACGGCCGTCGCGCTGGCGATGTCGCGGAAGAACGCCCCGTCGGCGAGCAGGGCCGCGACGCGCCGCGTCTGGTCGAGCGAGAGCGAAAGCCCGCTGCGCCGCGCGAGCGCCGAGACGCCCTTTTCGAACAGCTCGCGCTTGATGGCGTCGCTGTCCGACTCGCGCACGCTGACTTCCGAGAGTGAGACGTGGCGGCGCAGCACCGCCGTGAGGAAGCGCTGGACGGTTCCCGACTGGAGGCCGGCGTCGGGCGAGGCCTCGAAGGCGACGTCCAGCGCGGCGGCGTGGATCAGCTCCGCGCCGAGCAATCCCGAGCGCTTCCGACCGGTTGCGAGCAGCGCGAGCAGGCCGGGAAAGTTCAGGTCCGCGATCAGCCCGCCGAGTCTCGCGATCTCCGTCGAGCTCCAGCCCTTCGCGAGCAGGCGCTTGCGCAGGTGTTCGATCGCCGCGTCGACCAGCCGATCGAAGTTTCCCATCCCCGCTCTAGAGCTTGTCGGCTTTCTTGGGCACCGAGGCGTCGTGGTACGACCAGCTCTCGATGATGCCGTCCACCGAGGTCGTGAAGGTGGATCGGTAGGTGCGGCCCGAGCCGTACACCGCAATCCAGGTGTAGACCGAGCGGCCGTCCGCGAGCCTTGCGGTTCCGGTCGGCGCGCCCCAGTGCTGGATCAGCTCCTCGATGTGGTGTCCGCGCCAGGAGTCCATCCGCGCCTTGCGCGGATCCGTGCACGAGATGGACAGCGCGGCGATCGCGAGCAGCGCCACGAGCAGCGCGCGCTCCAGTCGCAAAACGCCCCTTCGGCGGTGGTCTCGGATCGTCATGCGGCGCCTCCCGAGCTGACGAGCGAGCTTAGCAGACGCGCGCAGGCGCCGTTGAATCCGCCGGCTAACGGGCGAACGCTCCGCGTTCGCTTACGGCGCCGGAACCTCACGGTTCCGGCTGGCTGGCGAACGCTCCGCGTTCGCTTACGGCGCCGGAACCTCACGGTTCCGGCTGGGGGCCCGATGGCGCCAGATCCACGGCGCCTCGCGCTGGCTCTCGGGCAGCGCCCATAGCCCGCGCTTCGCGGCGCGCGCGGCGTCTTCGAGCTCGATGATCTCGGTCGAGCGCGCGTACCTGGTGTACGCCCAGGCGTGGCCCTCGCGAACCAGCTCGCGGTTGACGTGGACCGCGCCGACGAACACCTCGCCGACCGCTCGTTCGTAGCTGTCGACGTCGACGACCTCCACGCGCGCCCGCTTCTCGAATGCGAGCGCCGAGAGCGCGCGCTTCGCGTTCCTGCCGTACGGCTGGCCGAGCTCCGGGGCGTCGATCTGCGCGAGGCGCACGCGGACCGGCTCCTGGCCGACGAGCAATGTCAACGAGTCGCCATCGGAGATGCCGACCACGAGCCCCTCGAGCACGGTGGATTGCGCGTCGGGCTCGGCCGCGCAGCCGGAGCTCGCGAGCGGGCTCGCCGCCGCGCCGATCGCGGCCGCCAGCGCGAGCAAGGTGGATCGAAGATTGGGTCCGCGCGACCGCAAGTCCTCGGGATCGCGACCCTTTCGGGTGATTCGCCGAGCGGGAGTCGAGAGCGGGCGGTCTCCGGCCGGAGCTGCAGCGGCGATCGCTCCCCTGCCAGCACGGGGGCGTGTGCCGGGCCCAATTTTCGATCCACCTTTCACGGGTCAGCCGCGGGCGGGCGGCTCGAAGGCGTCGCGCCGCGCCAGGGCGCCGACGCGCGCTTCGAACTCTTCGAGGTCACCGGCGCGCGCGACTCCTTCCGGCAGCGCCTCGACGCGCAGGCTCGCGGCGCCGCCGATCCAGACGCCGACGCTCGCGTCGAGCTGGCCGCGCAGCGCCCGCAGATAGGCGGCGGCGCACCCGGGATCCAGCGCGACCATGCCCAGCGCGACGGCGCGCGCCGCCAGGCGCGCCGCGGCGCGCGCGACCTCGTCTGCGGGGAGGTCGGCGCCGAGGTAGACCGGGTGGGCGCCCGCACCCGCGGCCACCAGTGCCGCCGCGAGCGCGCCGAACTCGTGCCGCTCGCCCGCGGGCGTGGCAAACAGGATGGGCGGCCGGCCCGCCGCGCGAGGCGCCGCGCGCAGCGCGCCCGCGAGCAGGCTCCCCGCCGCGAAGCTCGCGAGGTGTTCCGCGCCGATCGACAAGCGCCCGCTCTCCCAGCGCGCGCCGATCTCGACGAACAGCGGCAGCGTGAAGTCCCGCGCGAAGTCGCGCGGCCCGCGCGCGACGAGCTGGAACGCGAGCAGCCGCTCGACCTCCGCGCTGTCGAGCCGCGCGATCGCGCCGAGCAGCTCGTCGA
>JBFGGA010000083.1:0-14458 GCA_041579295.1 Myxococcota bacterium
ATGGCGTGCGGCACCCCGGTCGTCGCCTGCGCGGCGGGCGCGCTGCCGGAGGTCGTGCGCGCGGCCGGCGGCGGCGTGCTCGTGGCGCGCGACGATCCGGGCGCGCGCGCGGCGGCGATCGCCGACCTGGCGGCGCGCCCCGAAGCTCGCGCCGTGCTCGGCAAGCGCGGCTGCGCGCGCGTCGCCGAGGTTTACGCGTGGCCGCGGATCGCGCGCGCGACCGCGGCCGCCTACGCGGAGTTCATCGAGGACTACCGCGCGCGCCGGGGCCGGCCCGCGAGGATCACGACGTCGGCCAGCGCGGGCAGGCGGTGCGCGATCCCGCCCAGCCCGCGCAGCGCCGACTGAGCGACGGGCGCGGGCAGGCGGCCGAGCGCGCGCGACCAGCCGGGCACCCCCCACGCGAGCGAGACGCCCTCGACGGTCTCGATCTCGAGCGATGCGCCGGCCTGTTCGCGCATCAGCGCGATCTCGTAGCGCGTGAAGTGATCGCTCGGAACGTCGTAGTGGCGCCGCCCGCGCGGCCGCGAGCGCCCGAGCCAGTCCTCCGCGAGCCGGTCGCTCGCGCGCGCCGCGCGGCAGGCCAGCGACTCGAAGTTGGCGACCGCGAGCACCACCCGGCCCTCGCGACGCGTCACGCGCGCCATCTCGGCGATCGCCTCGAGCGGACGGTCGAAGTGGTCGAGGGCCCCCTTGCAGATCACCCCGTCGAAGCTGCCGTCGCGAAACGGCAGCGCGTCCGACCAGGCGCGGACCCAGCGCAAGCGGCGCGCGCGGTCGCCGCCGCGCAGCCGCGCGAGGTCCGACATGCGCCGCGACGGCTCAGCGCCGACCGCCCACGCGCCGCGCTCGGCGAGCGCGATCGCGTCCTGGCCGAAGCCGCTGGCCACGTCGAGCACGCGCGCCCCCGGGCGCGGCCGGACGAGCGCCAGGGTGCGCCGCGTCATCCGCTCGAAGAGGTACTCGCTGTCGCGCGTCGCTCCGGTCGGAACCACGTCGCTCATGTCGCGGTCGAGATCCACCACCCTCACGGGCGCCGATTCTAGCCGGCGAATGCGGTCGGATTCGCTCGCGGCGTCCCGCGACCCCTTCATGGGTTCACGCTGCTGGCCGGCGAAGCCTTTCGGGTCCGCGCGCGGCGCTCCGCGACCCCTGCCGGGATCGCGCTCGCCGGGGCGCGCTGCGGCGGCTGCGGCGCGATCCGCAACTGCGGCCGTAAGCTGCTGATTTTCTTTTCCTGCAGGCGCGAGAAATCGGCGTCGACCCTTTGGGGGCCCCGCATCGGAGGGTATGCTCTGGGGAGCCATGGCGGATTCGGCACCCGCAGAATCGGGTTTATTACCCTCCTCCACCGCCGAACCGGGCTCGACGAGCCTCGGCGGCCTGCGGTCGTTCCGGATCATCGGGCTGTCGATCTTCGCGTTCGCGGCGGTCTACGTCGTGAGCCTGGACGTGACCGAGATCATGCTCCAGCGCCACTTCGAGGCGCAGGTCGAGCGGGCGCTGCGCGTCAGCCCCGCGGACGGCCCGATCGTTACGCAGATCCAGACCCGCATCCAGACGATGCTGGCGGCCTCGCGCTGGATCCAGATCGGGCAGGCGCGCGTCAGCATCCACGTCTACGGCGCGGACGGCATCACGCCGCTCTACCTCGACGACCGCTCCATCCCGGCCCCGGAGACCCTCGACCCGATCGCGGGCATGACCGAGGCGGTCCGGCTGCTCCCCGCGAGCTACTCGCTGGAGGTCTCGGTGCCGCCGACCGGAACGCTCGCGATCGCGATGTTGATCGCCTACGGGGCGATCCTGATCACCTCGCTGTTCTTCTACAACCGCGCGGTCACCGCGCGCGATAGCCGGCTGCTCGCCTCCGCGCTGACCGCGCGGAACGCAACGGCGCGGCGCACCGAAGCGATCGCCGAGGAGCTCAAGGAGGTGCGCGAGCGCCTCGGCAAGCTCGAGCCCGCCGAGCGCACCCAGGCCGAGGAGATCCGGGCGCTGCAGCGCGAGCGGCAGGCTTTGCGAGGGAAGCTCGCGGATCTCGCGGATCGCGAGGCCGAGCTGCGGCACTCGGCCGCGCGCTCGATCGAGCTGGACCAGGAGCGGCAGGCCCTCGAAGACCTGCTCGAGGAGGCGAGCGGCGACCTCGAGGCGAAGGAGAACGAGATCCGGGATCTCCAGACCCGCCTGAAGACGGCGGCCAAGAACGCGGGCGAGGGTCGCGCCGGAAGCCGGACCCGGGCGGTGGAGCAGCTCTCCCGACGGCTCCGCACCCTCTACCAGACCGTCGAGTTCGACGACCGCGTGATCCAGGACCTGGTCGCGCTGCGCGACGAGACCATGAAGCTCAAGGCCGAGGAGGGCATCAAACGGCTCGCGGACGATTCGGAGCTCGCCTCGATCCGGCGCAAGGTGGGCGGGCTGCCGCCACAGCTGTCGATCTACGAGCTCGGATTCGCCGGCAAGGGGAGGATCTACTACACGCGCGGCCGCAACCTCCGCTACCGGGTGCTGCTCATCGGCGCAAAGAATAGTCAGAAGACGGATCTCGAGTATCTGAGCCGCCTGCCGGCGGACTAGCGGGCGCCAGCGCCGCGCGCAGAGTGGCCTTGAGCTTCGCGTCGTCCCAGGGCTTCGTGACCAGCGCGCAGATCCCAACCTCCTCGAGCCGCTCGCGCGGAATCTCCTTCGTCCAACCCGTGATCAACATCCGGACCGCGTCGGGCCGCCGCTCCGCGGCGCGCGCGAGCAGCTGCACGCCGCTGAGTCCGGGCATCTTGTGGTCGGTGAGAATGGCGTCGACCGGTCGCTCGTCGAGCACGCGAAGCGCCGCGGCCGCGCTCTCCACCGCGACGATCTCGTAGCCCTCGCGGCGCAGCGAGCGCTTCAACGCGGACAGGATCTGGGCCTCGTCGTCGACGATCAGGAGCGTGGGCCTTCGCGCCACGGGTCAGCCCGCGCGCTCCGCGGCGTTGCCGCCGGGCAGCCAGACCGTGAACGTCGTCTGCACACCGGGCTCGCTCTCGGCGACGAGGCTGCCGCCGTGTCGCTCGACGATGTTGAAGCAGGTGGAAAGCCCGAGCCCCGTGCCCATCCCGACCTTCTTGGTGGTGAAGAACGGGTCGAAGATCCGGTCCAGGTTCTCGGGCGCGATCCCGATCCCGGTGTCCTTCACGATGATCGCCACGCCGCCCGCCCGGGGCTCCGTTCGCAACCAGATCGTCCCGGTTTCGCCGCTGCCCCCGATCCGCGCCTCGATGGCCTGGTAGGCGTTGACGAGCAGGTTCATGAAAACCTGCTGCAGCTGCATCGGGTAGCAGCCGACCTTCGGGAGGTTCCCGTACTCCTTCTCGAGTACCACGAGGTGCTTCATCATCGGCCAGACGATGCCCGCGGTCGATTCCAGGAATCGATTGACGTCGGCCAGCACCGGATGCTCGCTGTCGCGATGCGAGAAGTTGCGCAGATCGTTGACGATGTGACGAATTCGCTCGGAGCCCTCCTGTGATTCGCGAATCGCCTTCGCGAAGTCCGAGAGCACGAAGTCGACGTCGACCTGCTTGGAGGCCTCGGCGAGCTCCGCCGAGCAGCGCCGGACCTCCGCGGGGTCTCCGCCGCCCACCGCTTCCAGCAGCGCGCCCACCTCATCCCAGACGCGCCGCAGGTCCGTCAGGTACTCGGACATCTGGAAGAGGTTCGCGTGGATGAAGCCCATCGGGTTGTTGATCTCGTGCGCGACGCCCGCGGCGAGCTGCCCGATCGAAGCCATCTTCTCCGCCTGCAGAACCTTGCGCTGCAGCAGCTTGATCTCGGTGAGGTCGGAGAAGACCGCGACCGCTCCGAGCTCGGTGCCGGCGCTGTCGAAGACGGGCGCGCTCGAGATCCCGATCGGCACCGGGGTCCCGTCCGCGCGCGTTAGGGTGCTCTCCACGCCCTTGAAGCGCTCCCCCGTCGCGAGCGTGCGCGCGACGTGGACTTCACCGCGCGGGGTCTCGGGAAACCAGGGCCAGATCGGGCGACCGCGCAGCGCTTCGGCGCTCTCGCCGAGAATCTCTTCGGCCGGCGGATTGGAGAAGACGATCCGACCGTCCAGATCGACCACCAGCAGCGCGCTGTTCAGATTCTGGATGATGTTCTGGTTGTAGCTCTCGAGGTCGCGGATCCGACGCTCCGCGACGTCCTGGTCGCGAGCGGCCCGCCAGCGTTGGATCTGCTCCAGCGCGACCACGGGAAGCACATCCGGGAACTCCTCCCCGGCCACCACGCAATCCGCGGCGCCCCGCTCGAAGGCCGCGAGCGCGGCGCGCTCGCTGCGATCGCGGTGGACGACGATCACCGGCGGGCCGTCCGGCGCGATCGCATCGAGCAGCTCCCAGCATTCGGCGCCCGGACCGGCTTCGGCGACGATCAGGTCGACCGAGTGCTCGCGGCATCGGGCGCGGCACGCCGCGGCGCCGTGCAGGATCTCGATGTGCGCACCAGGGCCGAGCCGCCGCAACGCGAACGTCGGATCCGGCAGCGGGGAATCCAGCGAGCGCGCGACGATGATCCGGACTTCAGCACCGGCTCGCTTCACGAAGCGCACTCCTGCGGGGGGCGCGTCGTCCGATCGACGCGAGGTGAGTCCATGGCGCTGCGCGGGGGGAACATCAGCCTACTGGATCGGATCCCGCTCCAGCAAGCGGGAAGCGCGAAGCGCCCTCGACGCGCCCCGCGGCGTCCGGATGGGCGCGCGGCGTCGAGGCCCGAGCGCGGCGCCGCGAGCTGCCGCACTCCGGGTCACCCGCCGCGGCTGGAGCCGCAGCGATCCGACGGGTCGGCGCTCGACGGGCGCTCCGGCTCCGTGCGCCCCCCCGCGGCGATGCCGTGCTTGGCGAGCTTGCGATAGAGCGTGCTGCGACCGACCCCGAGGATCCTCGCGGCCGCGCTGACGTCCCCCGCGCATTCGGCGAGCGCGCGCTCGAGCGCGCAGCGCTCGTAGGCGTCCAGGGAGATCGGCAGATCGCTCGGGACGAACGCGGAAATCGAGCGGCTCACGGGACGGTTGAGCGCGAGATCGGAGATGCGCAGGCGCGGACCAGGGGCCAGCGCCATCGCCGACTCGATGGTGTTCTCGAGCTCGCGCACGTTTCCCGGCCAATCGGATGCCATCAGCAGCTCGAGCGCCCGCTCGTCGATGCCCTCGATCCGCGAGTTCTCGCTCGCGTACTTGCGCAGGAAGTGATGCACGAGCAGCGGAATGTCCTCGCGCCGCTCGCGCAGCGCTGGAACCTCGATCCGCACCACGTTGAGGCGGTAGAAGAGATCCGTCCGAAACTTCCTCTCCTCCACCATCGCCGCGAGGTCGCGATGCGTCGCGGAGATCACCCGGATGTCGATCGGCACCGAGCTCGTCGCGCCCACGGGCCGAACCTCCTTGTGCTGCAGCGCGCGCAGCAGCTTCGCCTGAACGTGCGGCGGGATCTCGCCGATCTCATCGAGGAACAAGGTCCCGCGATTTGCGATTCGAAACAGGCCGGGCGCACCGACCGCCCCGGTGAACGCCCCCTTCTCGTGGCCGAACAGCTCGCTTTCGATGATCGTCTCGGGAAGCGCGCCGCAGTCGACCGGGACGAAATCGCCCGATGCGCGCGGGCTGCTCGCGTGCACCGCGTAGGCGACGAGCTCCTTGCCAGTTCCGCTCTCGCCCTGGATCAGCACGTGGCTCTCGTTGTGTCGGAGACTGTGGATTCTGCTCGCGAGCGCGCGCATCGCGGGCGATTTGCCGACGAGCTCCGGGAACGACGAGCGCGCGCGCAGCTCGTCTTCGAGCTTCTGGTTGCGGCGAACCAGGCTGCGCCGATCGATCGCCTTGCGCACGGTCGTCCGGATCCGGTGCGGATCGTCGAACGGCTTTTCGAGATAATCGAACGCGCCCCTTCGGATGCAGCCCACGGCGCTCTCGATGCTGCCGTGGCCGGTCATCACGATGACCTCGATCTCCGGGCGCACGCTCTTGATCTTCTCGAGCAGCTCGAGCCCGCTGACCGGACCCAGCAGGAGGTCCACGAGCACCACGTCGAGCCGGGGATCGGAGAGATAGGGCTCGGCGGCTTCCACGGACTCCGCGAGGGCGATCTCGTAACCGGCGCGGACGAGGATCCGCTCGAGCGATCGGAGCAGCAGCGGCTCATCATCGACGAGCAGCACGAAGCTGGCGTCTTCGGACGGCGACAGGCGACAGCCTTCGGGCGATCCCGCCTCCATGGGTGCCATGACGGTCCTATCGGCCTCGAAATCGAGGCGCTTGAACGCCCCGGCCCGGCTCTCTAAGATAGGTTTGCCCCCCCTCCGCACGGCGGAGGCGACTGCACTGCGCGAAGCCAACATCCTTGTAGTCGACGACGAGGAGCTGTATCGACGCGCCCTCGAGCGCGTGCTCGTGCGGGGTGGCAACAACGTCGTCACCGCGCGCGACGCCACGTCCGCGCTCGAAATCGTCTCGGGCCAACCGATCGACCTCGTGCTCGCAGACGTGAAGATGCCCGGGATCAACGGACTCGAACTCGTGCGGCAGATCCACGAGATCGCCCCGGATCTGCCCTGCATCGTCGTGACGGGCTACGGGGGCCCGGAGAGCTCCGTCGATGCGCTCCGCGCGGGCGCCTACTGGTACCTGGAGAAGCCCTTCGATCAGGCGCACCTCGACGTCGTCCGCCGACTCGTGGAGCAGGCCGTCGAGCACGGCCGGCTCAAGTCGGAGAACCGGCTCCTGCAGGGACAGCTCCGCTCGCGATACCGCTTCGAGAACATCATTGGCACGAGCGCGGCGCTGCGGGGCGTGCTCGAGACCGTCTCCAAGGTGGCCATGACCGACAGCACGGTGCTGGTCACCGGCGAGAGCGGCACCGGCAAGGAGCTGGTGGCGCGCGCGATCCATTTCAACAGCAAGCGGGCCGACAAGATGTTCGTGACGGTCAACTGCGGGGCGATCCCCGAGGAGCTGCTCGAATCCGAGCTCTTCGGCCACGTCCGCGGCGCCTTCACCAACGCGGTGACCAATCGCGAGGGGCGATTTGCCGTCGCGCACGAGGGGACGATCTTCCTCGATGAAATCGGTGACATGAGCTCCTCCCTGCAGGTGAAGCTGCTGCGGGTGCTCCAGGACCGAACCTTCGAGCCCGTGGGCTCTTCCAAGACGCAGAGCGTCGACGTGCGCGTGATCGCCGCGACCAACCAGAACCTCGAGGATGCGATCGCGGAGCGCCTGTTCCGAGAGGACCTCTACTACCGACTCAACGTCATCCCGATCGCCGTCCCGCCCCTTCGCGAGCGCCGCGAGGACATCCCAATGCTCGCGCAGCACTTCCTCGACATCGTCAACGAAGGCCGCGGGGGCTCGCCGGTGGAATTCAGCGACGGGGTCGTCGAGCGATTGACGAGCTTCGATTGGCCCGGAAACGTCCGCGAGCTCGAGAACCTCGTCGAGCGCCTGGTGACGCTCTGTGCCAGCGGCCGGATCACCGAGAGCGATCTGCCGAGCGCGCTGCAGGCGAGCAGCGCGCCCCCGCCCTGCGCGCCGCAGATCCCACCGCAGGGGCTGAACTTCCGCGACGTGGTCGACCAGTTCGAATCGGACCTGATCCGCCAGGCGCTCGAGATGACCCACGGCAACAAGAACCGCGCCGCCCAGCTGATCCAGATGAATCGGACGACGATGCTCGAGAAGATCAAGAAGAAGGGTGTCAAGTTCGAAGGGGTGTCGCGCGATTCAGGGGGAGGCGAGCCCGAAGCGCGCCCGGCGGACGAGCGCCGGAGCGACGCGACTGCTGAGCGGACGGAGCGGCTCGATCGCACGCGGGCGCGAAACCCGCGGCGGCCCTGCTGAAAGCCCGACCGCCCGCTCGGAGCGTCGCCCGGACGCGCGGCCCGACGAGCGGTTGACGGTTTCGTAACCGTTCTGCGCATCGAGCGTCGAAACGCTGACGCTGTTGCGCACCCGTGAATCCGGCTGCCGCCCGCGGCGGCACGGCAATCCCCGCAGTCGCGCGCCCTCGCGGCCGCTTTTCCGAGCCCCAAAAGCCCTGCGGAATCGACCACCTGAGTCCGCTCGAGGCGGATGGTCTGCCGGCGCACTGCGGGGGCGCACGGCCGCGACACCCGCATCCGCGTCCGATTGGCACAGCGCGTGCTTCTCCGCGCACCCAAACGGCAAGACGCCGCCCGCGTCCGATCGCCGTGGGTATTCCGCCAGTCGAGGGGAGGAGCTGTCAATCATGGAAGGTCTGCTCAGAGAAGCGAAGGAACAGAGTTCCGAAGTCCCGCCGTTGCTCAAGGAGCAGATCGTGCTCGAGCACACCCCGCTGATCCGCTACATCGTCAATCGCATCGCGGTTCGGCTGCCCTCCCACATCGATCTCGATGACCTGCACAACACCGGCGTGATCGGCTTGATGGACGCGATCGACAAGTACGACCCCGAGAAGAACTGCAAGTTCAAGACCTACGCGGAGTTCCGCATCAAGGGCGCGATTCTCGATCAACTCCGCTCGATGGACTGGGTGCCGCGCAGCGTGCGCCAGAAGAGCCGGCGGCTGGAGCGAGCCTACGGGGAGGTGGAGCAGCGCCTCGGCCGCACCGCGAGTGAAGACGAGGTCGCGGACTCGCTCGGCATCCAGATCGACAAGTTCTACGAGCTCCTCAACCAGGTGCGCGGAATCTCGCTGATCAACCTGGAGGAGATTCGCGGCACCAACTCGGACGGCGATCGCACGGGCACCTACAGCGACATCGTCGAGGACGTCAACTCCGAAAACCCCTTCGCCTCGCTGAAGCTCGCCGAGAGCAAGCAGCTGATCGCGGATACCATCGGAACGCTGCCCGAGAAGGAGCGCCTGGTCATCTCGCTGTACTACTACGAGGACCTGAACATGAAGGAGATCGGGTCGATCCTCGGCATCACCGAATCGCGGGTCTGCCAGATCCACACCAAGTCGGTGCTGCGATTGCGCGCCAAGCTCAAGGGAATGCTCGACCGCTGACGGACGAATCCTTCGAATTCGCTCGAGGCGTCGAGCGAAGCGCCCCGCAGACTCAGACGGAATCCTTCTCGTAGCGGACGAGGACGATCGTGATGTTGTCCTCTCCCCCGCGCTCGTTCGCGAGATCCACGAGTCGCTCGCAGATCGCGTCGAGATCCGCGCCGGACTCCGCGGCCTCGGCGATTTCCTCGTCGCGCACCAGACCGGTCAGACCATCCGAGCAGAGCACGAAGAGATCGCCCGGCGAGCAGCTCAGCTCCGCGAGATCCGGCGCCACCTCGCGCCGCACGCCGATCGCCCGGGTCAGCACGTGGCGGTGTGGGTGTTCGCGAGCCGCCGAGGCGGTGATCTCGCGCCGGCGGACGAGCTCGCCCACGACCGAGTGGTCGTCGGTCAATTGTCGAATGCGGCCGGCGCGGATCAGATAGGCGCGGCTGTCGCCCACGTGGGCGAGCGCCACCCGCCCCCCCGCGGCGAGCAGCGAAACCACGGTCGTTCCCATGCCGGAGAACTCGGGCTTGGCCTGGGCGGCGATGTAGATCTCCCGATTGGCGGCCGCGATCGTGCAGCGCAGCTTCTCGGTGAGGGTCGCCGTGGAGCCCTCGAGAGCCTCCAGCGCGGCCACTGCGGCCTCGGCCGCGAGCCGGCTCGCCAGCTGGCCGGCGCGGTGGCCGCCCATGCCATCGGCCACGACGAAGTAACCCAGCTCCGCGGCGATCGCGTAGCAGTCCTCGTTCGCTCGGCGTCTGCGGCCGACATCGGTGCGGGCGGCGGATCGGAGGATCATGCGCGCTGGAAGCCTCGCGGAATGCGGCCGGCCCGCCGGTCGACCGACGCAGCCGGAGGCGGAATACTCTCCCTGGATTCATCGGATCGAGGGGAAGTCTGCTTGACCCCGCCGCGGGGCGCGCGGGGCGGCTAAGGCGAAAAACCATTCAATCCTGGGGGATCCGGCGTCGATACTACATGCCGAGGAGCACTTGCCCTTGCAGCGCCGTTTCGCGCGGCCCGCGCATGGGTGTGGGGGGGGACCATGCCGAAGACGATTCTGCTGGCCGACGACAGCGTCACGATCCAGAAGGTCGTGGCGATCAGCTTCGCCAGCGAAGACGCAACCGTGGTGAGCGTGGACAACGGCGACGACGCGATCGCCAAGGCCCGAGAGATCCGCCCCGACATCGTGCTCGCCGACGCCGTGATGCCCGGCAAGAGCGGCTACGAAGTCTGCGAGGCCATCAAGGCCGATCCCGAGCTCGCGTCCATTCCCGTGCTGCTGCTGACCGGAACGTTCGAGGCCTTCGACGAGGCGCGCGCGCGCGAGGTGGGCTCGGCCGGTCACATCGCAAAGCCCTTCGAAGCCCAGTCGCTGATCAACGAAGTCCGACGGCTGATCGAAGCGGCGGCCGCGAGCGCGACGCCGCCGCCCGCGGCCACGCCCGCAGCAGCCGTCGACACGCCGGCCGCGGACGACGGCGCCTTCGACTTCTTCGACGACATGGAAGGCGCGCAGGATCTCAGGCCCGAGCCCGATGCGATCGACACGGGGGCCGATCTCGAGTTCGAGAGCCCGGCCGCCGGCTTTGCGTTCGGCGAGGACGACCTGGAAGCGCCCGCTGCGCCGCTCGAACGACCGACGCCCAGCGCGCCAGGCGCGGCATCCGACGCCGCATCCCTCGACGGCCTCGACGCGAGCTCGTTCGCCGACGCGGCCCCGCTGGGTGCCGCGCTCGAACGACCGCCCGCCGTCGCGGCCGGCGCGGCGTTCGAGGACGACAGCCTCGACGATTCGCTGGCGCCGGATGCGAGCCGCAGCGGCGACCAGCCCTTCGACTTTGCGCTCGACGAACCCGCGACGGACCCGACCGATCCGCTCGGCGGCCTCGGTCCGTTGCCGCCCGTGGACGCCGACGATCTCGCGCAGGCCACCGTCATCGACCCACTCGGCGCGTCCGGCTACGACGTCTCGTCTTCCGACCTGCGGCCGCTCGACGTCGACGCGAAGCCCGAAGCCCCGCTCGCCGCCGAAGCCCAGGTGGAAGAGGCGGAGCTCACGGTGCTCGCCCCCGAATCCGAGGTCGGCGCCCAGCCGGACGCCGATCCGATCGCGGACGACCTCACCAGCGTCGCGGACCCGGAACCCGCCTACGCGGACTTTGCGACGCCGCCTCAGGTGGAGCCCATCGCGGTCGCGGTGGACGGGCGAGCGCCCGCGGAGCTCGGCGCGGATCTCTACGCGCAGCCCGCTCCCCCCGAGGCGGTGGAGGCCTCGACCGCGGGCGCCGCCGCAGCGACCGGCGCGTCGCCGACCGCGATCGCGCCCGAGTTGCGCCAGCAGCTCCACGACGCGCTCGAGAAGATCGCCTGGGAAAGCTTCGGCGACCTCACCGAGGCGATCGTCCGCCAGTCCGTGGAGCGCGTCGAGGCGATCGCCTGGGAGGTGATCCCGCGGATGGCCGAAGTCCTGATCCAGGAAGAGATCCGCAGGATGAAGGCCGAGCCCGACGACGCCTGATCCGGCGCTCGCGCGCGCGGCCTCGCGTCCGCGCGACCTCGTCGCCCCAGCGACGCGAACCTCCCGCCCGATCCGCGCCACCGCTCGCGTCGGCTTTGGCTATCCTGAGTCGTCCCCCGCGCCCGACCCCCGGGGGCGCGCGCTGCGCGTGCGGCGGCCGCGCGTTGATGACGGGGTCGAGGGAGCTCGCATGGGTCTTCCGCCGGCCCTCCCGCCGGAGCGAACCTGGTTTCCGCTCGTCGAGCTGGCGATCCGCGAAGACATCGGTGCGGGGGACGCGACGACCCCCCTGGTCGTGGAGGCCGGCCGCCAGGGCTCGGCGATCCTCGAAGCGCGCGAGCCCCTCGTCGTCTGTGGGCTCGAGGTCGCGTTCGCGGTGTTCCGCGCGATCGACCCGCAGAACCGGCTGCGCGCGCGAGTGCGCGACGGGCAGCGGGCCGAGCCCGGCGACATCCTGGCCGCCGCACAGGGAGACCTGCGCGGCATCCTCGCCGCCGAGCGAACGGCGCTGAACTTCCTGATGCGCCTGTGCGGCGTCGCGAGCTTCACGCGCCGCTTCGTCGACGCGGTGGAGGGCACGGGCGTCCGGATCGTCGACACCCGCAAGACGCTGCCCGGCTGGCGCAGCCTCGACAAGTACGCGACCGCGGTGGGCGGCGCGACGAATCACCGGATGGGCCTGTACGACGGCATCCTGCTCAAGGACAATCACGTCGCGATCGCCGGGGGCGTGGGGCTCGCCGTCAAGTCGGCGCTGGCGGCCGCACCTTCGAACCTGCGCGTCTCCGTCGAGGTCGAGAGCGAGGCGCAGGCCGTCGAGGCCGTCGAAGCGGGCGCCGACTACCTGCTGCTCGACAATCGCACGCCGTCCGAGATGCGCGCGATCGCCGATCGCCTCGCGGATCGCGCGCTGCTCGAGGTCACGGGCGGCGTCCAGCTCGACGACGTTCGCGAGATCGCGGAGACCGGCGTGCACCGAATCTCCATCGGCGCGCTGACCCATTCCGCCCCCGCGGCGAACGTCGCGCTCGAAATCGAGGACGTCGCAGCCGAACCAGGCAGGGTTCCCGCGTGACGGGCGGCCCGGCGCGCATTCTCGATGCTCTCCGCCGCGCCGCCGGCCAGACCTGTTCGGGTGAGACCCTCTCGTCGCAATTCGGGGTATCGCGCGCCCAGGTGTGGAAACACGTCGAGGCGCTGCGTTCGCGCGGCTACACCATCGACGGCGATCCGGGCGGGGGCTACCGGCTCTGCGAGATTCCCGACCGCCTCTACGCCGAGGAGATCCAGAGCGGCCTCGAGACCGCCTGGCTGGCGCGGGAGATCCATTATTTCGAGACGATCGATTCCACGAATCGCGTCGCCGTCGAGCTCGCGCGATCCGGCGCCGCGCACGGCGCGACCGTCGTCGCCGATCGACAGACGGCCGGGCGCGGGCGCCTCGGGCGCGCGTTCTTCTCGCCGCCCGCTTCGAACCTCTACACCTCGATCGTCCTGCGGCCCCGCATCCACCTCGCCGAGGCGCCGAGCTGGATCCTCGCGGCGGCCGTCGCCGTCGCGCAGGCGATCGAACAGACGCTCGGCGAGGCGAACGGAGTGGCGATCAAATGGCCGAACGACGTGCTGCTCGGCGGCCTCAAGGCTTCGGGGATCCTGATGGAGCTCGGCGCCGAAGCCGACCGGGTCGACCACCTGGCCCTCGGGATCGGGGTCAACCTGAACGTCGACCGCCAGCGCTTCCCCACGGAGTTTCGCGAGCGCGCGACGAGCCTCGCGAGCCACAGCGGTCGACGCGTCGACCGCTTGGCGTTCGCGAGGCGCCTGTACGGTAACCTCGAAGCGACCCTGGACGTCTGCGCGGAGCGCGGCTTCGAGGGCGTGCGCGCCGATTTCGATGCGCGCTTCGAGATGCGCGGAAAGCCGATCCGCGTGTTCGAGCTCGACGGCTCCGAGCTGCGCGGAACGGCGCTGGGCATCGACGGCGACGGCGCGCTGCGGCTGCGGCTGGAAACCGGGGAGACGAGACGGGTGGTCGCGGGCGATGTCACCCTGGCGGCGGAGGGAATGTGACGACGCTGCTCGCCATCGACATCGGAAACACGAACGTATCGCTGGGACTCTTCGACTACCCGGAGAGCGGCGAGGCCGCCACGCTCTCCGAGCACTGGCGCATCGGCACCCATCGCGAACAGACCTCGGACGAGGCCGCGCTCACGGTACGAGCCCTGTTCCGCCAGGTCGGCCGCGAGTGCGACGAGGTCACGGACATCGCGCTCTCGAGCGTGGTGCCGCCGCTGCTCCCGATCTGGGAGCGGGTCTCGACCAAGCTCTTCGGGCGCTCGCCCCTCGTGGTCGGGCCCGGAATCCGCACCGGCATCCCGGTGCGCTACGACAATCCGCGCGAGGTCGGCGCCGATCGGATCGTCAATTCGCTCGCCGCCTACGAGATCCTCGGAGGCCCCGTGATCGCGGTGGACTTCGGGACGGCGACCACCTTCGACTGCGTGTCGAAGGACGGCGAATACCTCGGAGGCGCGATCTTCCCTGGAATCCACACCTCGATGTCGGCGCTCTTCGAGCGCACTTCGATGCTGCACCAGGTGGAGATCGTGCGCCCGCGGAGTGTGATCGGAAAGACCACCACGGGAGCCCTCCAATCCGGACTGCTGTACGGGTTCGCGGGTGTCGTCGACTCGATGGTCGAGCGCATCCGCGGAGAGCTCGGCGCCGATGCGCGCGTGGTGGCCACCGGTGGACTCGCGAGTCGGGTCGCCGCGGAGTGCCACGTCATCGATCGAGTCGAGCCCTTCCTCACGCTGGAGGGCCTGCGGTTGATCTTCGAGAAGAATCGCCCCAATCCACAAGACGTCGAGAGGAGTTCCAGATGAAAGACGTAAAGGTCAACGACACCCACTGCTTTGCACTG
>JBFGGA010000084.1:0-14333 GCA_041579295.1 Myxococcota bacterium
CGCGCGCGCGTCGCGCTCAACGCGCTGGTGCACGCCGAGGCGCCCGCGCGCGCGGCTCGCGAGTCGCGCGCCGCGATCGCAGCGGGGTATCGCACCGTGAAGCTCAAGGTGGGCGTGGTCGGTCTCGAGACCGACGCGTCGCGCGTCGCCGCGGTACGGGACGCGATCGGCGGCGCGCCGGGAATTCGCCTCGACGCGAATGGGGGCTGGAAGGAGCGCGAGGCCGAGCAGGCGATCGCGCGATTCTCGAAGTATCGGATCGAGCTGCTCGAGCAGCCCGTGGAGGCGCGCGATCTCGCGGCGCTCGCGCGCATCTCCGCGGGATCGCCGATCCCGATCGCGGCCGACGAGGCGCTCGCGGGGGGGCGAGCGGTCGACGCGATCCTCGCGCGCAGGGCCGCGAGCGCGCTGATCCTGAAGCCCGCGGCGCTCGGCGGGCTGCGCGCGTCGCAGCGCATCGCGGCGCGCGCGCGCGCGTCGGGGCTCGCGGTGGTGGTGAGCTCCGCACTCGACTCCGCGCTGGGCCTCGCCGCGGCGCTGCAGCTCGCGGCCGCGCTGCCCGGCCCGCAGCTCGCGGCGGGCCTCGCGACGGGCGGGCTGTTCGAGCGGGATCTCGCGAAAGCCCCCGAGCCGCGCGACGGCGCGCTGCATGTGCCGGCCGCCCCGGGCGTCGGCGTCGCCCCGTCGCGCGAAGGGCTGGCTCGTTGCGCGCTCGGGCCCAGCGAGGAGATCGGCGCGTGATCCCGAATCTCGTCCAGCTCCCGGAACGCGCGCGGACCTCGGGAGAGCGCCCGGCGCTGTTCGCCGCGGGTCGGATGATCGACTACCGCGAGCTCGCGAGCCGCGTGAACCAGACCGAGCGCGGGCTTCGCGCGCTCGGGGTCGGGGCCGGCGACGTCGTCGCCGTGCTGCTCGAGAGCGGCCTCGCGTTCGCGGAGATCGCCCACGCGGTCGCGCAGCGCGGCGCGGTCCTGCTGCCGCTCAACGCGCGGCTGACGCCCCGGGAGATCGCGTTCCAGCTCGACGAGAGCGGCGCGCGCGTGCTGGTTCACGACCGCGGGGCGCTCGCCGAGCTGGCCGCGCGCAGCGCGTCGCGGCTCGACGCGAGCCGCGCACCCGATCGCGTCGAGGTCGACGCGAGCGGCGCTCCGGCACTCGGATCGGGGCGCGAAATGCGAAGCGCAGGAACGGCGCGGCTGCGCGACGCCGATGCCGCGCAGCGGACCGATGTCGATCCCGCGCGGGGGCGCGATGCGGATCTCGCGCGGCGACCCGACATCGATCCCGCGCGGCCGCTCGCGCTGGTCTACACCTCGGGGACGACCGGCTCGCCGAAGGGCGCGACGCTCTCGCACCGCAACCTCTTCTGGAACGCGATCGGATCGGCGATGCACCTCGGCTTGCGGGCGGAGGATCGCTGGCTCGCCTGCATGCCGCTGTACCACGTCGGCGGTCTGTCGATCCTGCTCCGCTCCGCGCTCTGCGGCAGCAGCGCGATCGTGCACGAGCGCTTCGACCCCGAGGCGGTCGATCGCGCGCTCGACGAGGACGGGGTGACGCTCGTCTCGTGGGTCCCCACCATGTTGGAGCGCGTGCTCGCCGCGCGCGGCGCGCGCCGCGCGCCGCCCTCGCTGCGCTGCGTGTTGCTCGGCGGCGGGCCCGCGCCGCCCTCGCTGCTCGAGCGCGCTCGCTCGCTCGGCTTTCCGATCGCGGCCAGCTACGGCCTCACCGAGGCGTCGTCGCAGGTGGCCACGCAGCTGCCGACGCTCGAGCCCGGGGCCGGCGCCGCGGCGCTGCGCCCGATCTTCGGGATGCAGCTCGACACCGTGGACGACGACGGCAAGCCCGTGCGCGGCTGCGCGGGGCAGATCCTCGTGCGGGGCGCGGCGGTGATGGAGGGCTATTGGAATCGCCCGGAGGAGACCGCGCGCGCGCTGCGCGGCGGTTGGCTTCACACGGGCGACGTCGGCGTGCTCGATGCCGCTGGCGCGCTCGAGGTGCTCGACCGGTGCTGCGACCTCATCATTTCGGGCGGCGAGAACGTCTACCCGAGCGAGGTCGAAGCCGTGCTGCTCGAACACCCGGCCGTGATCGAGGCCGCGGTCGCGGGTCGCGCGGATCCCGATTTCGGCCGCCGCCCCATCGCCTGGTTGGTCGCCGCGCGCGGCTTGCGGCCCGACCCCGCGGAGATCCGCCGCTTCTGCGCGGAGCGCCTCGCGGGCTACAAGATCCCCGCGGCGTTTCGCTTCGTCGAGCGACTGCCGCGCAACGCCGCGGGCAAGCTCCTGCGCGCGCGCATCGACTGACGGGGAGGTCACCATGTACGAAGGCGGCTGCCTCTGCGGCGCACTGCGCTTTCGCGCCGAAGCTCGCCCGATCGATACGGGCTACTGCCACTGCTCGCTCTGTCGCCGCTCGACGGGCGCGCCCGCGCTCGCCTGGGCGTCGTTTCCGGTCGAGGCGTTCCGCTACACGAACGGAGAGCCGGCGCGCTACTCGTCGTCGAGCTGGGGGCATCGGGAGTTCTGCAATCGCTGCGGGACGCAGATCGGCTACCGGAAGAGCGACGGCGCGGAGACCGTCGACCTGAACGTAGGCTGTCTGGACGATCCCGGTGCGTTGCCCCCGCAGCAGCACATCTTCGCGGCGGATCGGATCGGCTGGTTCGACACCGCGGACGACCTGCCGCGCCACGCGGAATCCAGGCCGGGTGCCGGGTAGCCCGGCGCCAGCGCTCGGTGGAACTCGAACGCCGATGAATGCGGAACGCTGTCGCTTCGCGCCCACGACCTCGGGGCCCGCCCACCCGGGCACGCTGCTCGCCGCGCTGCTGTGCTGGCTCGACGCGCGCAGCCGCGGCGCGCGGCTGCTGCTGCGCCTGGAGGACGTCGATGCGACGCGCTGCACGCCCGAGAGCGCCGACGACATGCGCGCCGCGCTCGAGTGGTTCGGGCTCGACTGGGACGAGTACGCGCTGCAGAGCGAGCATCGAGCCGCGCACGAGGCGGCGCTCGACGCGCTCGCGGAGCGCGGTCTGCTGTACCCGTGCTCGTGCAGCCGCAGCGAGCTCCGGCGCGCCGGCGCGCGCGCGCCGGACGGCGGCTTTCGCTACGCGGGCCGCTGTCGCGGAAGGGAGTTGCCGCAGCGCGGCTGGCGGGCCGCCCGCGAGCCGCTGCGCCTGCGCCTGCCCGAGGGCCGCGTCGATCTCGAAGACGAAGCCGGCGTGTCGCTCGCGCAGGAGCCCGCCGCGGAGATGGGGGATCCCGTGCTCCTCGGGCGCGGCGGCTCGATCGCCTATCACCTCGCGGGGGTCGTCGACGATGGGCGCCAGCGGATCACGCGCGTGGTGCGCGGCCGCGACCTCGCGGCGTCGACCGCGATCCACGTGACGCTGCAGCGGCTGCTCGGGCTCTCCACGCCGGTCTATCGACACCACTTCCTGTTGCTCGAGGAGTCCGGGGGCAAGCTCGCGAAGTTCCACGGCGCGGTCGGCTGGCGGGAGCTGCGCGCCCACTACGCGCCCGAGGCGCTCTGCGGTCTGCTCGCGGAGGCGGCCGGCCTGCGCGCGGCGCCCGAGCCCGCGCGCCCGCGGGATCTGCTCGCGGACTTCGACTGGCGGCGCGTGCGCAGCGAAGACCGCCTCGCGCGCTGGACGGGTGAACGCCTGGTGTGCCTCGCCTGACGGGGCGCGCACCGCTCGTCGCGGGCCGCGCGATGGCAGCTCGCGACGCACGCGCTTGCGGGTGAATCAGGCGGCGCGGATCGCGACGACCGTTCCGTGCACGCTCGAGCTCTCGCCCATGTCGGCGCGTTCGCCGGGATTGAGGGCGTTCACGTTGACCGCGCTCGCGCTGCGCTTCGGCCAGCGCCCCTTGTGGCTCAGCGCCACGCCCCGCGCGACGACGTCGGAGACGCGGACGCGGAGCTCGATCGCTCCGCAGCGGTTCGAGACGATCGCGGCGTCTCCGTCGCCGAGCCCGAGCGCCCGCGCGTCGGCCGGATTCAGCTGGACGCACGCGGGGCCGAGCTTGCGCAGCACGTTCTCGTCGTTCGCGTAGCTGTCGTTCATCAGCCACTCGCTCGCGGGCGAGAGCAGCCGGAACTGGCCGGCCGGCGGCCGGGCGTCGGCGTGGGGTTGCGGCGTGCGCGGGTGACCGTTGGCCTCGGCGAGCGCCGAGGCGATCTCGACGCGCCCCGACGGCGTCGGGAACTTCCGGTCCGCGAAGCGAACCAGCGCCTGCGGAAACGGGTCGATCGTGCCGCGCTGCGCGAGCTCGTCGAAGCCGAAGCCGAGTCCGCTCCGCGCGAGGACGGCGTCGAGGATCTCGCGATCGCCCTCGTAGAGCTCGGGCTCCTCGTAGCCCATCGCGCGCGACAGCCGCCGGAAGATCTCCTGATTGGGCAGCGCTTCGCCGGGCGGATCCTCGGCCTTCACCTGCGCGGACACGTAGAGGTGGAAGTACGGCACCACGAGATCGTCGAACTCGAGAAAGCTCGCGGCGGGCAGCACGACGTCCGCACAGTCCGCGGTGTCGGTCTGGAACAGATCGATGGCCACCGTGAAGAGGTCCTCCCGCGCGAGCGCCTCGCGGAGCTCGCGCTGCCGCGGTGCCGATGCGGCGACGTTCATGTTCCAGCAGAAGAACGCGCGCGCTCGCTCGGGATCCGCGAGCGCGTCGGCGAGCTCCATGTGGCTGATCGTCGACGCGGCCGCACGCCGCAGCTGAGGCGCGCCGACGTAATCGGAATCGATGTTGCGCGGGCCGTCGCCGTTGAGGTAGCAGATCCCCGCTCCTGGCTTGCCGAGGTTTCCGGTGATCGCGGCGAGGGCCGCGCAGGCGCGCACGATGTTTCCGCCGCGCGGCTGTCGCTGGAGCCCCTGCCCGAGCCAGAGCAGCGAGGGCCCTTCCGCGTAGCGGCGCGCCGCCTCTTCGATCGCCGCGGCCGGCACGCCGCTGATCGCCTCGGTGCGCGCGGGCGTCGCGTCGTCGACGAGCGGCCGAATCTCTTCCCATCCGACGCTGTGCTCCGCGACGAATTGCTCGTCGAGCAGATTTGCGCGGCAGATCGCGTGCATCAACCCGAAGGCGAGGGCCGCGTCGGTTCCGGGGAACGGTTGCAGGTGGAGGTCGGCCCGCGCGGCGGTCGCGTGGCGCACGGGATCGACGGCGATCACGGTCGCCGCGGTCTCGCCCAGCCAGTGCTCGTGGGCGTGCGGCGCCGAAGCGGAGGGGTTGGCACCCCAGACCATCACGCAGCGGCTGTCGGCGATCGTCTTCGGGTCGAAGCCATCGACCGAGGTGCCCAGCACATAGGTCAGCGCCTCGTGGCCCGCGTTGTTGCAGATCGTGTCCGGCGCCACCTCCGTGGCCCCGAGCCGGTTGAAGAAGCGCATCGGGAATTCGCCCGCGATCAGCGAGCAGGTTCCGGTGTAGTGGGCGTGCAGGATCGACTCGGGTCCGTGGCTCGCGACGGCGCGCTCGAGCTGGCGCGCGATCTGCGCGAGCGCGTCCTCCCAGGCGATGGGCTCGAAGCGCCGATCGCCCTTCGCGCCGCTGCGTCGCAGCGGTCGGTGCAAGCGCGCCTGCGGGTCGCGCCAGACGCCGTTGTAGGCGAGCGCGCACTTCTGGCAGAGCTTGCCCCGGCTCACCGGGTGATCGGGATCGCCGAGCACCCGGCTCACCCGTCCATCGGTCCGCTCGACGACGATCCCACAGCCGTCGTAGCAGTCTCGCGGGCAGGATGTGCGCAGCCGGTCGTCCATCGACGAGCCAGCGTAGCGCGGGGCGCATCGGCAAAGCCGGGCCGTCGACGGCGCGGGCGGCGCGTCGAGCGGCGCGCGGGTTCGGGCGCCGAGGGGCCGGAGGGGGCCGGCCGCCGCTGCGGGGCGGGGCCCCCGGCGCCGCGCGGGGCGGCTCGCGGCGTATCAACCGCGCGCTCGCCAAGCGGCGCGGCACTGGGCGCTTGACCGCGATTCGCGGTTGTCCGTATGCTGGGGCGTTCGACGCTGGCTCCCCACGGGGATCGCGCCGCGCCAGCGCGCCCGAAGACCACGTGGCAGAGAAGATCGAGCCGATGAGCGAGTTCCCTCCAGATGGTGACGCGGAACCGAGCCGGAATTTCCGTCGCGGTCGCGGACAAGAGCCCGCTGGTTCGCGCCGGGCTCAAGGGGCTGCTCCAGGAGGACGAGCGCTTCGAGCTGGTGGACAGCGTCGAGAACGGCGAGCGGTTCCTGGATCTCGTCGAAGAGCGCCCGTTCCAGGTCGGCATCGTGGGCTGGGTGATGCCCGGAATCGGCGGCCAGGGCGTGCTCGACCGCCTGCGCGATCGGCCGAAGCCTCCGCGCGTGGTGATCTACACGGGTGATCCGGGCGCCGACATCCCGCGCAACGCGATGCGGCTCGGCGCCGCGGGATTCTGCTCGAAGAGCGAGCCGCCGAGCCAGCTGCTCGACTGCGTCGCCCGGGTCGCGATGGGCCAGATGATCTTCCCGTTCGTCGACGTTCGCGGGCTCCACGATTGTCCGCTCGCGTTGCTGACGCCCCGGGAGCGCGAGCTGCTGGCCGCGCTCAGCGAGGGCCACAGCAACGCGCAGCTCGCGGCCCGCTTCGAGATCTCGATCCAGACCGTGAAGTTCCACCTGAAGAACGTCTACGAGAAGCTCGGCATCGGCAATCGCGCGCAGGCGGCCGCGCTCTACGTCTCGAAGAACGGCTGACCCACCCTTTCGGGTAGGTTTTGACCTGGCCAGATGATTCTCGAAATCGACCCGTATGGGCGTTCACGGGGCGATTCGAGTTGCCATAGGGTATTGCCCTAGCGTCACCCCCAGCACAGCCAAGGCCCCGAGAGAAGCGATGGGAACTCGAGCGACCGGAGACCAGACCCCGCAGATCCTCGCCGCGCTGCGCGCCGCGACCGAGTCCGCCGCGCGCGCGGCCTCGGCACAGATCGGTCGCGGTCGCGCGGAGCGCGTGGACGGAGCGGCCGCGCAGGCCATGAGCGAGGCGCTGGCGCGGCTGCCGTTCGCGGTCCGCATCGCGGCCGGCGAGGGCCGGGAGTCGGAGGTCGCGAGCCTCTACGACGGCCAGATCCTCGGCGGCGGCGCAGGGGAGCCCGAATTCGATCTCGCCGTCGACCCCGGCGAGGGGACGACCTACCTGGCCGACGGATTCACGAACGCGATGACCGTGCTCGCGCTCGCGCCGGTGGGTGCGATGCGCATCCCCGCCCCCGCGCTCTACATGGAGAAGTTCGCCGCGCCGCCCGCCGCAAAGGGCCAGATCGACCCGAGCTGGCCCGTCGCCGAGAAGCTCGCGGCGCTCGCCAAGGTGCTCGGAAAGGACGTCGAGGATCTCACGATCTTCGTGCTCGAGAAACCGCGGCACCGCGCGCTGATCGACAAGATCACCGAGCTCGGCGCCGAGGTGACCTCGTTTCCGGCCGGCGACGTGGCGGGCGCGCTGTTGTCCGCGCTGCCCAACTCCGGAATCGACGCGATGATGGGCACGGGCGGCGTGCGCGAGGGGATCCTCTCGATCTGCGCGGCGCGCGCGCTCGGCGCGGAGTTTCAGGGGCGGATCGATCCGCAGCTCCAGAGCGAGCAACAGGCCGTCAAGCGGGCCGGGCTCGACGTCCAGCGCTGGATCCCGGCCGAGGAGTTCGTCACCTCGGAGGATACCCACTTGTGCGCGACCGGGATCACGACCGGTCTGCTCCTCGAGGGCGTCGAGCGCGTCGAGGGGCGCGATCGCGTGCAGACGCTGATGATCGCGGGCTCGACGGGCGAGAGTCAGCTGCAGACCACCTGGCGGCGGAATTCACCCCATGTCTGAGCAGCGCGCGCGCATCCAAGCGGCGGGGGCGGTGCGGCTCGACCGGCCCATCCTGCTCGGGATCATCGGCGACTCCGCCGCGGGCAAGACCACGCTCGCGACCGGAATCGCGCGGATTCTCGGAGAGAGCCAGGTGCTGACGATCTGCTCCGACGACTACCACATCTACTCGCGCGCCGAACGCGCGGAAAGACACGTCACGGCGTTGCATCCCGACAGCAACCAGATCGACATCCTCGAGCAGCACCTCCGGCTGCTGCGCGCCAATCAACCGATCCTCAAGCCGGTCTACAACCATGAACTCGGCACCCTCGCGCCCGCCGAGTACCTGAAGCCGCGGCCCTACATCATCGTCGAGGGCCTGCTCGGATATCACACCCGCGCAATGCGCGACTGCTACGACGTGAAGGTCTACCTGGAGCCCGAAGAAGAGCTCCGGATCAAGTGGAAGCTCTGGCGCGATTGTCACGAGCGCGGCTACTCGGAGGAGGAGGTGCGGGACGAGCTCGAGCGCCGAAAGCCGGACAGTCTGCGCTTCATCCAGCCGCAGCGAACCTTCGCGGACATCGTCATCAACTTCTACCCGCCAAAGAGCGACGACTCCGAGACCGGCGCGCATCTCGACGTGCACCATCTGCTGCGGCCGACGCTCCCCCACCCCGACCTCAGCCCGCTGATCGAAGCTGGAGCGCGCAACGGACTCAGCCTCGAGCTCTGCCGGGATCGAGACGGAAAGCCCGTCGACGTGCTGGGAATCTCGGGCCGCATCTCGGACGAGTCCGCCGAGAGCCTGGAGAACCTCCTCTGGGAGATGCTCCCGGAAATCCCGCATCTGCGAAACAGCCACGTCGGAGAATTCATCGACATCGACGGCAAGCCCCGAATCAGCCACCCGCTCGTCTTGACCGAGCTGTTGGTCGCCTACCACATGGTCAAGGCCGCGCACGGCATCGACGCGGTTTGAGGGAGACGATGAGCGAGAGCAGCTACAACGCGGGCGTTCGCGCCTACCGCGAGACGTACTGGGACGGGGGCTACGAGCCGAGCGACACGGATTTTCTCGCCTGCTTCAAGATCACGCCGCAGCCGGGGACCGAACGCGAGGAGATCGCGGCGGCGGTCGCCGCCGAGTCCTCGACGGGCACCTGGACGACCGTGTGGACGGATCGCCTCACGGAGCTCGACTACTACAAGGCGCGCGCCTACCGGATCGAGGAGGTTCCCGGCGACCCCAGCTGCTTCTACGGGTTCGTCGCCTATCCGATCGAATTGTTCGAGGAGGGGTCGGTGGTCAACGTTCTGACCTCTCTGGTCGGCAACGTGTTCGGCTTCAAGGCATTGCGCGCGATCCGGCTGGAAGACGTGCGGTTTCCGCTGCACTACGTGATGACCTGCGGCGGCCCGCCCAACGGCATCCAGGTGGAGCGCGACATCCTCAACAAGTACGGGCGCCCGCTGCTCGGCGCGACCATCAAGCCGAAGCTCGGGCTCTCGGCCAAGAACTACGGGCGCGCGGTGTACGAGTGCCTGCGGGGCGGACTCGACTTCACGAAGGACGACGAGAACGTCAACAGCCAGCCCTTCATGCGCTGGCGCCACCGATTCGATTTCGTGGCGGAAGCCGTGCACACCGCGCAGCGTGAGACCGGCGAGCGCAAGGGACACTACCTGAACGTCACGGCCGGGACGGTGGAAGAGATGTTCGAGCGCGCAGAGCACGCCAAGTCGCTCGAGATGCCGATCATCATGCACGACTACCTGACGGCCGGATTCTCGGCGAATACCTCACTCGCCAACTGGTGCCGCCGCAACGGGATGTTGCTGCACATCCACCGCGCGATGCACGCGGTGATCGATCGCGATCGCCACCACGGCATCCACTTCCGGGTTCTCTCGAAGTGCCTGCGCCTGTCGGGAGGTGATCATCTGCACTCCGGCACCGTCGTCGGCAAGCTCGAGAGCGACCGCAACGCCATGCTGGGTTGGGTCGATCAGATGCGCGAGGACTTCGTCTGCGAAGACCGCTCGCGCGGAGTCTTCTTCGATCAGAACTGGGGATCGATGCCCGGGATGTTTCCGGTCGCGTCGGGTGGAATCCACGTCTGGCACATTCCCGGGCTTCTCGACATCTTCGGCGACGACTCCATCTTCCAGTTCGGCGGGGGAACGCTCGGGCATCCCTGGGGAAACGCCGCGGGCGCGTCCGCCAACCGCGTCGCGCTGGAGGCGTGCGTGGAGGCCCGCAATCAGCGGCGCGACCTCGAGAAGGAGGGGGCGGACATCCTCGAGGCCGCCGCGCGGCACAGCCCGGAGCTCGCGACCGCGATGGAGACCTGGAAGGAGATCCGCTTCGAATACGACACCGTCGACAAGCTCGATCTGGCGCACGAAGGGCCGGTCGCGAGTCGACAGGGGGGGAGGGGGAGATGAATCAATTTCGCAGCTACACCTCGCGGATGACCCGCCCGACCAACCGGAAGCTCGGGACGTTTTCGTATCTGCCGGAGATGGACGCCGCGCGCGTCCGGAAGCAGATCGAGTACATCATCGCGCAGGGCTGGAACCCGGTGATCGAGCACGTCGAGACGGATCGCGCGACGGAGCACTACTGGTACATGTGGAAGCTCCCGCTGTTCGGCGAACGCGACGTGGACGCGATCTTCGCCGAGATCACTGCCTGCCGGAAGAAGTTTCCAGGGCACTACGTTCGCATCGTCGGATACGACAACGGAAGGCAGACGCAGGGCGCGCGAATCGTGGTCTATCACGGAGACAGGCGAGCCAACTGAGCATTGCGAACCCCGCTGGGCGGGGGCGGGAGCGGCAAGCCGCACTCGAAAACGAAGAAATCCAGAGGAGAGGGAAGACATGAGCCACACCATCGTGAAGCAGTGCACGCCCCGAGTGAATCGATCCGAGATGGCGGTTCCGGGCAGCAACCCCACGTTCATCGAGAAGGCGTCGAAGGGCGCAGCCGATGTGGTCTTCCTCGACCTCGAGGACGCGGTCGCGCCCGACGAGAAGGAAAAGGCGCGCAAGTTCGTGATCGAGGGTCTGCAGCATCTCGATTGGAGCGAGAAGACCGTCTCGGTGCGGATCAACGGCCTCGACACGCAGTACATGTATCGCGACGTGGTCGACGTGATGGAGCAGGCGGGCGACAAGCTCGATCTCATCATGATCCCGAAGGTCGGGACCGCAGCCGACGTCTACATGGTCGACGCTCTGATCAACCAGATCGAAATCGCCAGAGGCTACGAGAAGCGCATCGGTCTCGAGCTGATCATCGAGACGGCGCTCGGGATGCAGAACATCCACGAAATCGCCGGCGGTAGCACGCGCAACGAGTCGCTGCACTTCGGGGTCGCCGACTATGCGGCGTCGACCCAGGCGCGCACCATCAACATCGGCGGCCCGAACCCCGACTACTCGGTGCTGACCCACGCCGACGAGGACGGCAATACCGAGCTGCACTGGGGAGACATGTGGCACTACGCGGTCGCCCGGGTGGTGGTCGCCGCGAGGGCCAACGGCCTGCGGGCGATCGACGGCCCCTACGGCGACATCCAGAACAGCGAAGGTTTCGCCGCGCAGGCGCGACTGTCTGCGGTGCTGGGCTGCGAGGGAAAGTGGGCGATCCACCCATCTCAGGTCGAGATCGCCAACGAGATCTTCAGCCCGAGCGATGAGGAGATCACGCGCGCCAGGCGGGTGCTCCAGGCGATGGATGAAGCGAAGCGAGAAGGTCGCGGCGCGGTGACGCTCGACGGCCGATTGATCGACCTCGCTTCGATTCGACAGGCGGAGGTCATGGTCCGCAAGGCGAAGACCATCGCCACGAAGGGCTAGGAGTCGAACGCAAACCCCGTTGGGGCGCGCTGCGCGCATTGGCGGGAAACGAAAACGGAGTCAGATCAATGGATCAAGGTCGTCACTTCCTGTTCATACCCGGTCCCACCCACATTCCCGAGCGCGTGCTGAGGGCCCTCTCGCGCTCGATGGAGGACCACCGCGGCGCGGGCTTCCCCGCGTTCAGCAAGCCGCTGTTCGAGGATCTGAAGAAGCTGTTCAAGACGGAGGAGGGGGAGGTCTTCATCTTTCCGTCGAGCGGCACGGGCGCTTGGGAGGCCTCGCTGCTGAACACACTCGCGCCCGAGGATCGGGTGCTCGCGTCTCGATTCGGGACGTTCAGCCACCTCTGGATCGACATGTGCGAGCGCCAGGGTCTGAAGGTGGACGCGCTCGAGGTGGAATGGGGCGAGGGCGTTCCGCTCGACCGCTATCGCGCGGTGCTCGAGCGGGACGAGCAGCACGAGATTCGCGCCGTGCTCGTCTGCCACAACGAAACCGCAACCGGGGTCACGAGCGACCTCGCCGGAGTCCGCGCGGTGCTCGACGACCTCAAGCATCCCGCGCTGCTCTTCGCCGACGGCGTGAGCTCGATCGGGAGCATCGACTTCCGGATGGACGAATGGGGCGTCGATTGCGCGGTGACCGGCTCGCAGAAGGGCCTGATGCTGCCCGCCGGCCTGGGGATCGTGGCCGTGAGCCCCAAGGCGCTCGAAGCGCGCAAGCGGGCCGGGTTGCGGCGCTGCTACTTCGACTTCGAAGACATGCGCGACACCAACCCCGACGGTTGGTTCCCCTACACGCCCGCACTCGGCCTGCTCTACGGCCTGCGCGAGGCGATGGACATGCTCTTCGAAGAGGGGCTGGAGAACGTGTTCGCCCGCCATCACCGGCTCGCCGAGGGCGTGCGCGCGGCGGTGCGCGGCTGGGGGCTCTCGCTGTGCGCAAAAGGGCCGCAGTGGGAGTCCGATACGGTGAGCGCGATCTACGTCCCCGAGGGCTGTGATGCGAAGGCGGTGATCCACAACGCCTACCACACCTACAACCTCTCGCTCGGCGCAGGTCTGATGCAGCTCGCCGGCAAGGTGTTCCGCATCGGCCACCTCGGCGATCTCAACGATCTGATGTGTCTGGGCGCGATCGCGGGCGTCGAGATGGCGATGCGCGACGCGGGGATCCCGATCGAGCCCGGCAGCGGTGTCGCCGCCGCGCAGGAGAGCTATCGGAAGGCCGCGGCCGCAGCCGCGAAGTAGGCCGCCCGTCGAGCCGAGCGCGGGCGCTCGAGGCGCCGGCGCTGTGCCAGCCGGCGGGTTGAGTCGCTTCGGGCTCGGCGCGAGGTGCGATCCGCCGGCGCCGTTCGCGCCGATCTACGGGTCTGCGTCGGCGGGCAGTGCCGCGACCTGCACGGTCACGTTGTCGGACCCGCCGCAGGCGTTCGCGCGATCGATCAATTCGTCGGCGACATCTGCGGGGGGACCGCTCGCGAGCACTTCCGCGATCGCGGATTCTTCGAGCTCGCTCCAGAGTCCGTCGGAGCACAGCAGGTAGCGGTCTTTCGCCTTCAGATCGATCGCCGTGACGCTGGCCTCGACGCGCGTCCCGACGCCAATCGAGCGCAGCAACACGTTTCTCAGCGGATGCAACCTGGCCTCGTCGTGGCTGAGTCGGCCGCTGCGCACCTCTTCGCCGATCCAGGTGTGGTCCTCGGTGATTCGATCGAGGCGCCCCTCGCGCAGCCGGTAGGCGCGGCTGTCGCCGACGTGCGCCACCCATGCCTCGTCGCGCGGTCCGATCAGCAGCGCGACGCCCGTCGTGCCCATCCCCCGGAGCGCCGGATCCGCGGCGCCGGCCCGGTAGACTTCGTCGTTCGCGGCTCGAAACGCGCGAGCGAGCAGCGTGTCGGCGTCGCCGAACTCGCGCTCGAAGATCCGCCCGAGGGTCTCGAGGGCCAGTCGGCTGGCCGTTTCTCCGCCCGCGTGTCCGCCCATCCCGTCGGCGACAACGAGCATTCGGTAGCCATCGGCGTTTTCGAATTCGCCGCAGGCGTCCTGGTTGGTCGAGCGGACGCGACCCACGTCACTGCGGGATGCGACCTGGACTCGTCGAGATCGGGTGGAGTTCATCGCGGCCGTCCGACACGATAGCCCGCAACGCTTGCGAGCGGCCGCGCTTCGCGAGCCGGCGCGCGCCGGGGAAGCGCTCGCGGCCCGGCCTTCGGAGCGGGCTCCGCAAGCGGCGTCCGGCTCGCGGCAGAGCAGCCGGCTGCCGCGGGTGGGGCCCTCGGCGTGCGGTTTGCGGGGCGGCTCCGGAATCCGCGCGGCCTCTGCGCCGATCGCCGCTCAAGGGCCCCGGCGCGCGTGCCGACCCATCGGGTGGGGATGGGAGGAGCGCGATGGCGCCGAAATCGGAGCAAGACCACGTTTCGACCCGAGCGGAGATCCGCATCGAGGATCTGCGTGCGGATGCCGCGGGGCTGTCGGCCGAGGCGTTCGAAGACCGCTACGGCAACGCCTTCCTGCTGCTCAGCTCGGCGGGCTTCAAGCAGCCGAAGAGCGCGACCTCGACCGAGGTGCTGCTGCTGGATTCGGGCGAAGAAGTCGGGGAGCGCACCGCTGGCGTGTCGGTCCGCGTGCTGCCGATTCGAGCCGC
>JBFGGA010000085.1:0-14289 GCA_041579295.1 Myxococcota bacterium
CTAGACGACGATCCGGGCCTCGCACTCGCGCGCGACCCCTGCGGCGCGATCCGGCGCAGCGGCGCCGGCTTCAGCTCGCCGGCCTGGCGTATGCGGCTGCCGCGCTGGCGCTGCTCGCCCCCGCGCTCTTCAACGGCTTTCCGCTGCTCATGCTGGACTCCTGGCGCTTCCTGAACGAGGCGACCGGCGACTACCACTGGATCACCTCGCAGTTCTACGGACACTTCTTGCGGCTCTTGCTCGGTTCGTCGCTGTGGTGGGTCGCGATCCTCCAGGCGCTGCTGACGCTCTACGTGCTCGACGCCTTCTTCCGAAGGGTGTGCGGCGCATCCGGGATCCCCGCGGCGCTCGCGATCGCGGCCCTCGCGCTGACGAGCACGCTCGCGCTCTTCGCGAGCACGGTCATGACCGACGTGCTGTTCGGGCTCGGCGTCGTCGCGATGGCCGTGCTCGTGCTCGGCGAGCGCTCGCGGCTGAGCGACGCGGGGATGGCCGCGGTCGTCGCGCTGGCCGCGGTCGCCCACCCCGCCGCGCTCGCGACGCTCGCGGCGCTCGGCGGCGCGCTGATCGCGCTCGCGCTCGGGCTCCGATTCCGGGGCCGCGAGCGAGCGAGCCGCGCCGCGGTCGGGCCGCTCGCGGGGGGGATCGCCGTCGCCCTGGTGGCCGTCGCCATCAACAACGCGCTGATCTGGGGCAAGGCCCGCCCGAATCCCCACGGCGCGGTTCCCGTCTTCGCGTATCTCCTCGCCAAGGGTGACCTCGACGCGCTGCTCGAGGGCTGCACGCAGTGGCGGGTCTGCTCCAGCCGCGGACCGCCGCCGGCCGATGCGCGAGCGTTCTTCACCTGGTACCTGCACAGTCCGCAAAGCCCGCTCCACACCGGGCTCGGCGGCCCGCAGGCCTACGCGGACGAGGCCGCGGAGATCGTCTTCGCATACGTCACGCGTCATCCGATCGCGTACATGCGCCGCGTGGCCGCCACGGCGTGGGATCAGCTCTTCATGGTGAGCGTCGCCCGCCACACGCGCATCATGACCCGGCACTTCCGGGACGATCATCCGGTTCGATTGAACGCGCTCTACCCGGGCGACGGGTCGCGCCTGTCCGCCTCGCGTCAGTTCAACCACGCGTTTCGCCCCCGCGCGTACCAGGCGCTCTTCACCGGGGTGGCCTGGCTCGGCGTCGTCGCGGCGCTCGCTGGAGCGGCGGCCGGGCTCGCCGCGCGGGTCCGGGGGGCTGCCGGCTGGCCGCCGCGCCGCCAGCGGATCGCCATGGCCGGCCTGCTCATGGTCGTCGTCTACGGGATCCACGCGTTCGCGATCGGAGCGAGCGTCCTGCCCGTCGAGCGCTACGGCGCGCGCGTGCAGTGGTTGCTCGCGCTGGGGTTCTGGATGTGGGCGCCCGAGTGCTACCGCGCCGTGCGGGCGCGCCGCGGTCCGGGGCCGTAGCTCGGATTTCTCGCCGCGCGGTCGCCGCGACCCGCGGGTTCCCCGCGGGAGCGCAGCCCGCGCCGACCCCTTGCAAAGCCGGCCGGACGCGCCCACGCTCCCGAGGCGATGGCGGACCCCCTGACCGTGCAACGCCAGGCCACCCCTCCGCTGCCCCGGCGCTACAAGCTGCGCAGCGGTGCTGGCGAACCGACCCACCTCGTCTGCGACGAAGCGCCGCGGGTGAAGGTGCAGGTGCGCCGCGACTACGCGTTCTCGCTCGCCGAAGCCAAGGAGCTCGGCGAGCGCGTCATCTTGCTGGATGGCGCGGGGACCTTCGGCCCGCTGATCGACAACAAGCGGCGCCTCTACAACCTCGACCACCACCAGGCGTGCGAGCGCACCTTCACGCTCGCCACCTGCGAGCAGGCGCTGCTGATGGTGGCCAGCGGTCTCGACCTGGGCGAGGGCGATTGGCGCGTCTTCGCGAACGAGCCCGATCTCGACACCGTGCTGGCGATCTGGTGCCTGCTCAACCACGTGCGCTTGCGGGACCTGAGCGGCGAGGCGCGCGACATCCTCTACCCGCTGATCCGCCTCGAGGGCGCGATCGACGCCAACGGCACCGAGCTGTCCGCGGTCTGCGGCCTGCCGACGGCCGTCTACGAGAAGGCGGGCCGCCGCATCGCCGGGCTGCTCGAGCGCGAGCAGGCCGTGAGGGGCGGCGGCAACTGGCAGTCGCTCGACCTCGAGGCCTACACGGTCGAGATGCTCGGCGCGATCGACCGGGTCATCTACTCCGCGGAGGACTTTCGCGGCTACGCGAGCATCGACGAGGTGTACGGGCACGTCGAGATCGGCGCGCGCAGCATCGCCGTGGTCTGTCGCGACGATTCCGGGATCTACGCGGTCGAGAAGCTGCTCAAGGAGCGCTGGGGCGACCAGCTCGGCGTGATCGCGCTCGAGCGCGAGCCCGGCCACTACACGCTGCGGCGCGCGTCCACGCTCGCGGACGTCGATCTGAACGACGCCTACAGCCTGCTCAACCAGCTCGACCGCAACGTCGACGGGCGCCCGCCCGGCAAGCGCTGGGGCGGCTCCGAGAGCATCGGCGGCTCGCCGCGCCCGGTGGGCAGCGCGTTCGGGCCGGGCGAGCTGCTGCGCGTGCTCGGCCAGGCGTTCGAGCCGACCAATCGCTGGCAGCGCCTGCGAATCGCGCTGCGCTCGACGTGGCTCGTCGCGCTGATCGTCGGCCTGGGCGTCGCCGTGGGCTTCGAGGTGTGGACGCGCTGGGGTCCGGCCGCGGCCAGCGCCGCGGGCGCGGCGACCGCGCTGCTCGGCGCCGTGTTGGTTTCGCGCGGCGCCTCGCAGCGCCGCATGTGGCTGTACGGCTGGCGCAGGCCCGGGGGCGCGCGCTGGCTCGCGCCTGCGGCGTTCGCCGCGCTGCTGGCGGTACCGCTGCGCGGCCTCTTCCCCGCCCCCGAGGCCTTGGCGCCCGGCGCCGTCGCCCTCGCCGTCGCGGCCATCGCGCTGCTCGCGCTCGCGCTCGAAGCCTGCTTCCGCGGGCTCGTCCACGGGTTCCTGCTGCGCTGCGCGCGCCTGCCCGCGCCGGACGATCGCGCCCGCGTCAGCTTTCCCGCGGCCGTCTCGGCACTGCTCTACGCGATCGCCGCCACCGGCCTGTGTGCGCCCGCGATCTGGCGCGACCCCCACGCGCTGCTGCGGCCCGTCGAAGAGACCGCGCTCGTCTTCCTCGCGGCACTCGGCGGCGGCCTGCTGCTGGCGCGCGTGCGCGAGCGCTCGCTCTCGCTCTGGCCCGGCGTCGTCGCGCAGTGGGTGGGTGGCAGCGCGTCCGCGTGCCTCGCGCTGCTGCTGCTTCGCTGACGCATCCCTGCGTCGGCGACCAAGCGTGCGGCCTCGCGATCGACGCCGCTCGCGCGCGGCGTCGCGACCGCGCGGCTCAGCGGCGCAGCGCCGCGAACTCCTTCGGATCGAACGCGTCGACGCGAATGGCCTCCGCGCGCGCAACCTCGGCCGCCTCGAGCTGACGGTATTCCTCGGCGCTGATGATCCCCTCCGCGAGCGCCGCGTTCGCGAGCTCGTCGCCGGGCGCCCGGTCGAGCCTGCCCTGGGAGACGGCCCGGCGGATCTTCGCCTCGACCTTCAGCGCGGGCTTGGCCTCGCGCAGCGCCGCCTCGAGGCGCCCGAGCCCGGCCTCTTCGACGGGGGGGAGGAAGATCCCGTCGGTGAGGTGGTCGCGGGCGAGATCGTCTTCGAGCAGCGTCGTGGCGACCGCCGAGCCGAGTGCGTCGTCCGGCCCGCGCTCGCGGCGAAGCAGCGGGAAGACGAGCGGCGCGAGCAGCCAGCTCGCGGGTCGCGAGGGCAGGTTGCGCAGTACGCCGGCGAGCGCCTGGTCGATTTCGCACAGGGCGTGTTCGACCGCCCACTCCGCGAAGGCGCGCTCGCGATCCGGCTCGCCGTCGTCGTGGAAGCGCTTCACCGCGGCGGATCCGAGATACAGCCACGCCAGCGCATCGGCCAGTCGACCGGTGATCTTCTCGCGCCGCTTCAGGCGACTGCCGAGCGTCGCCATCGTCGCGTCGGAGACGAGCGCGAACGCCGCGCTCGCGCGACTCAGGCGCTGACAGGCCCTGCGCGCAAAGCCCCGCATCGGAGCCTTCCGCTCCAGGCGACCCCGTGAGATCCCCAGCAGCAGCGAGCGAACCGCGGTGGTCGCGAGAAATCCAACGTGACCGAAGAAGGCGCGGTCGAAGCGCTCGAGATCGCCCTCCTGGACGGCGCGCATCTCCTCCAGCGCGAACGGATGGCAGCGGATCGCCCCCTGGCCGTAGATGATCATCGAGCGCGTCAAGATGTTGGCGCCCTCGACCGTGATCCCGATCGGGATTGTCGAGTAGACCCGTCCGAGGATGTTCCGCGGTCCGCGCACGATCGCGGCGCCCGCGCGGATGTCCATCGCGTCGTTGACCACCTTGCGCAGCGCTTCGGTGCAGTAGGCCTTGGCGATCGCCGAGAGGACCGCGGGTTTTTCACCCGCATCGACCGCGGCGGCGGTGAGGGTCCGCGTCGCCTCGGTCGTGTAGGTGAGGCCTGCGATGCGCGCGAGCGGCTCCTCCACACCCTCGAAGCGACCGATCGGCGTGTCGAACTGCTCGCGGACCATCGCGTAGGCGCTCGCGGCTCGCGCCGAGAGCTTCGTGGCCGCGACCGACAGCGAAGGAAGCGAGATGGAGCGGCCCGCCGACAGGCTCTCCATCAGCATCTTCCAGCCCTGTCCGGCGCCCTCGCGCCCTCCGATGATCGCGTCGATCGGGACGAAGACCCCCTCCCCAGTGGTCGGGCCGTTGTGGAACGGCACGCCCATCGGATCGTGACGCGTTCCGATCTCCACGCCGGGTAGATCCGCCGGGACGAGCGCGCAGGTGATCCCCAAATCTTCTTGCTCGCCGAGCAGGCCGTCGGGATCGCGCAGTCGAAAGGCCAGGCCGATCAGCGTGGCGACGGGAGCCAGCGTGATGTAGCGCTTGCGCCAGCGCAGGCGCATCCCGAGCACTTCCTTGCCCTGCCACTTGTCCCGGCAGACGATCCCCTCGCTCTGCGTCGCGGCGGCGTCGCTGCCCGCTTCGGGTCCGGTCAGCGCGAAGCACGGGATCTCCTCGCCGCGCGCGAGCCGCGGGAGATAGTGTTTTCGCTGCGCCTCGGTGCCGTAGTGGAGCAGCAGCTCCGCCGGCCCCAGCGAATTCGGAACCATCACCGTGACCGCCGCGGTGACGCTGCGGCTCGCGATCTTCGTGACGACCGCGGCGTGCGCTCGGGCGGAGAAGCCCAGGCCGCCGTAGGACTCGGGGATGATCAGGCCGAAGTAGCGCTCCCGCCGCAAGCTGGTCCAGACTTCTTCGGGGAGGTCTCCGGACTGCGTGATCTCCCAATCGTCGAGCCGGGCGCACAGCTGCTCGACCGGTCCGTCGAGGAACTCCCGCTCCGCCTGCGAGAGCGTCGCGCAGCGAAAATCCATCAGCGCCGACCAGTTCGGCGCACCCGAGAACAGCTCTGCGTCCCAGCCCACGGTGCCGGCTTCGATCGCGATCCGCTCGGTATCGCCCAGGCGCGGCAGGAGCTTGGCGATCCGGGGCATCACGCGTCGCGTGATCCAGGCGCGCCTCCAATCCCGCACGCCAAACGCGCAAGCGACAAATCCGACGAGCAGCACAGCCGCAACCCAGGCCGACCAGGAGGTGGGGCCCGCGAACGCCCACGCGAGAAGGCCCGCGCCGGCCCCCGCAACCCAGGCCCAGTACGCGCGGCCGGCGAACGACAGGGCCAGGAATGCCGCGAGGGCGATCATCAGCCAGAGCGCAGTCATGCTCGTCCCCTCCGATTTCCGCGCCGATCTCGGGCGCCGGTGCTCAGAGCAGCTTCTCGATCGCGGCCTGGAGGTCCGCCTTCGGCCGGGCGCCCTGGAGCTGGTCGACCACCTGGCCGTCCTTGAACGACAGGATCGTCGGAATCGCGCGGATGCCGTACTGCCCCGGGGTGTTCGGATTGGCGTCGATGTCCATCTTGGCGATCTTGACGCGATCGCCGTACTCGTCGGCCAGGTCCTTGATCACGGGCGCGATCTGCCTGCACGGCGCGCACCACTCGGCCCAGAAGTCGATGATCACCGGTTTGTCGGATTTCAGGATCTCCGACTCGAAGTTCTGATCCGTCACATCGACGATTTCGGCCATGGTCCGCTGGTCTCCCCTGGGCAATCGCGCGCGCGTCCGTCGCGGCCGGCCCGATCCCTTCGGCCCGGCGATCGGCGAAAGCTTCGCACCGCTGCGCGCGAGCCAAGAGAGTACCGCGCGACGCCCGCGGCGCCTGCCATTGACGCTCCGAGACCGCGTCGGTACGTTGACCGTTACCGATCTGCTCGTTTTGCAAGGGCTTTTTCCGCCTTCGGGGCGTCGGGCGCAAAGCGCCGCGCGCTCCGATTTCGGTGGCGCGATGGACACAGTCGGGTCGTGATGGGGCGCATCGTTCTCGTCGAGGGCGACATCACCGAAGCCGAGGTCGACGCGATCGTGAACGCCGCGAACAGCTCGCTGATTCTCGGCGCGGGCGTCGCGGGCGCGATCGCCGAGAAGGGCGGCCCCTCCATCCAGGCGGAGTGCGACGCGATCGGCCCGATCGAGGTCGGCGACGCCGCGCTGACCGGCGCCGGCGAGCTGCGGGCGCGTTACGTGATCCACGCGGCCGGGATGCCCGCCGCTGGCGCGGCCACGGAGCAGAGCGTCCGCGCCTGCATGCGCCGCAGCCTGGAGCTCGCGAGCGAGAAGGGTTGCCGCTCGGTTGCGGTTCCCGCGATTGGTGCGGGCATCGGCGGCCTCTCGAGTCAGCGCTGCGCGGAGATCCTGATCGAGGAGACGCGCCGGCACCTGGCGGGCGAGACCAGCCTCGAGGAGGTGCGCTTCGTGCTCTTCGGCGAACCCAGCTACCGGATCTTCGAGATGGCGAAGGACGCCGAGGCCGTCAAGGCGCAGCTCGAGCGACTTCGCTCGCGCTGACGTCGCGCGGGCCGCGGCGACCCCCGCGATCGCAGCGCGTTCGGCTCGGGTCGTTCTCGCTACGCTAACCTTCGAAGCCTGGATGCCATCGACGATGCGCGGCCACGGGAGTTCCGGGTGACGGTTCAGATCCTGCAGTGGACAGCGGCGGTGTACCTCGCCGCGGGCCTCCTGGCGGGACTCGGGCTCGCGCTGGAGACGCGCCGGCTCGAGCGCGCCGCGATCGCGTTGCTCGTGCTCGGCGCGCTGTTTCACGCCGCTTCGTTCGTGCTGCTCCACGTCGCCCAGCACGCGCCGCCGCTCACCGACATGCGCGCGGCGATCTCGTTCATGGCCTGGGGCGGGACCGTCTCCTACCTGATCCTGCTGAAGCGCTCGCAGCTGCAACGCCTCGCGGTGCTCGTCGCGCCCGCCGCGTTCCTCGGCGCGTTCCTCGAGGCGTTGCGCCCGCCGCTCCACGAGCCCGCGCAGACGGCGACGGGCTCGTGGCCCCACGCACACGTGTTGCTCTCGAGCGCGGGGTTCTCGCTGCTCGGGCTCGCGGGCCTCGCGGGTGTGCTGTTTCTGATCGAGCACCGGCGGCTGAAGTCGAAGGCGCCGCTCGACCGCCGCTTTCCGCTCCCGTCGCTGGAGGCGCTCGACCGCGTGAACGCCGTCTCGCTCGCGATCGGCTTCCTGCTGCTGACCCTCGGCGTGATCACCGGCATGATCTGGCTGTGGACCGCGAAGGGCGTCGCGTGGTCGGGCACTGCCCACGAGACCTGGACCTCCGTCGCGTGGGTGGTCTACGTCGGGCTCGTCGTCGGGCGGTTCGTCACGCATCAGGGCTCGCGCCAGTCGGCGGCCAGCGCGGTGGGCGGGTTCGCGTTCCTGGTCTTCGCGGTGATCGGCCTGGGGTTCATCACGTGAGAATGATCCTGCTGGGCATGAATCACGAAACCGCGCCCGTCGAGGTGCGCGAGCGCCTCGCCGTCGAAGATCCCCGGCCGCTGCTCCAGAAGCTCGTCGACAGCGACGACGTCGAGGAGGCCGTGCTCTTCTCGACCTGCAATCGCGTGGAGGTGCTCGCGCTCACGCGATCGCCGGAGAGCACCCGGCACCGACTGCACGCGTTCTTCGGTCGGGATCTCGCGGGAGACGATCACTTCGCCGGCTTCGACCTCGAAGCGGTGACCTACGAATATCGCGACGGAGACGCCGTGAGCCACGTGCTGCGCGTCGCCTCCGCGCTGGATTCGATGGTCATCGGAGAGCCCCAGATCCTCGGACAGACCAAGGACGCCTACCGCGCCGCGGTCGAATGCGGTGCGTGCGGGCCGATTCTCGGGCGCCTGTTCCAGCACGCGTTCTCGACCGCCAAGCGGGTCCGCACCGAGACGCGCATCAGCGAGCGCCCGGTCTCGGTGGCGCGCGTCGCGGTGGATCTCGCCCAGCAGATCTTCGAGCGCTTCGACGAGAAGCGCGCGCTGCTGATCGGCGCGGGCGAGATGAGCGAGATGGCGCTCGGAACGCTGAAGAAGCACGGTCTGCAATCGATCCGCATCGCCAACCGCACGCCCGAGCGCGCCGCGGCGCTCGCCGAGCAGTTCGGCGCCACGGCCCACGGGCTCGAGGAGCTGGAGGCGCTGCTCGGCGACGCCGACGTGGTGATCACCTCGATCGGCGGCGACAAGCCGATCCTGACCCTCGATCTCGCCTCGCGCGCGCTGCGCCGCCGTCGCAACCGGCCGCTCTTCGTGATCGACATCGGCGTTCCGCGCAACGCGGACCCCGCGATCGACGCGATCGACAACCTCTACCGCTACGACCTCGACGATCTCGGCGCGGTGGCGAGCGAGAACGCCCAGCAGCGCGAGCGCGAGGCGGAGCGCGCCAAGGCGATCATCGTCGAGGAGCGACAGCGCTTCGACGGCTGGTTCGCCGCGCTGCGCGCGGTTCCGACGATTCGCCACCTGCGCGACCGCGCGGAGGGCATCCGCTCGCGCGAGCTCGAGCGGACGCTGTCGCGCCTCCAGCTCGGCGATTCCGAACAGGCGGCCGTCGACGCGTTGACGAAGTCGATCGTGAACAAGATCCTGCACGCTCCGGTCTCGCGCCTGAAGCGAGAGGCGGAGCGGGAAGAGGGCATGGCCTACCTGGAAGTGGCGCGGGTCCTCTTCGAGCTCGACGACGATTCGGATCGCGAGTGACGACGATCCGGATCGCCACGCGCGCGAGCGACCTCGCACTCTTCCAGGCGCGCTACGTCGCCGCGCGGATCGAGAAGGAGCTCGGCGCCTCGACGGAGATCGTTCCGGTGAAGACCACGGGCGACCGCATCCAGAACGTCTCGCTCGCGAAGATCGGCGGCAAGGGCCTGTTCGTGAAGGAGATCGAGGCGGCGCTTGCGGACGGGCGCGCCGACGTGGCCGTGCACAGCGCCAAGGACCTGCCCGCGGCGCTCGCCGACGGACTGACGCTCGCCGCGTTTCCCGAGCGCGCGGATTTCCGCGACGCGTTCGTGTCGAGCCGCTCCGGGGCGACGCTCTCGGGGCTCGGCGCGGGCGCGCGCGTCGGCACCGGCAGCGCGCGGCGCAGCGCGCAGCTGAAGGCGAGCCGGGCCGATCTCGAGGTCGTACCGCTGCGCGGCAACGTCCCCACGCGGCTGCGCAAGCTCGTCGAACAGGAGCTCGACGCGGTGATCCTCGCCTGCGCGGGCCTCGATCGGCTCGGGTTCGGCGACCAGATCGCGGAGCGGATCTCGCCCGACGCGATGCTGCCGGCCGTCGCGCAGGGCGCGCTCGCACTCGAGGTGCGCGCCGGCGAGGCGCTCTGCGACGACCTCGCCGCGCTCGACGACGAGCGGACCGCGCGCAGCGTGCGCGCGGAGCGCGGTTTCTCGTCGCGCCTCGGGGCCGACTGCACGGTGCCGGTCGCCTGCCTCGCGGAGGACCGCGCGGACGGCCTGCTGCGCGTGCGCGGGCTCGTCGCCGCGGTGGACGGCAGCCGCGTCGTGCGCGGAGAGCTCGAGGTCGCGAGCGGCGACGCGGCCGCGGGCGGCGCCCGACTCGCCGAGCAGATCCTCGCGAGCGGGGGCGACGCCATCCTCGCCGAGATTCGCGCGGAAGCGCGGCCGTGAGCGCAAAGCCGCTACCCCGCGGCCGCGTCTGGTTGGTGGGCGCCGGCCCCGGCGATCCGGACCTGATCACGCTGCGCGGCGCCGCCGTGCTGCGCGAGGCCGACGCCGTGGTCTACGACGTGCTCGCCCCGCCCGAGCTGCTGAATCTCGCGCCGCCCGGGGCCGAGCGCATCAACGTCGGCAAGCGCGGCCACGAGGAGATCAACCGATCCCAGGAGGAGATCAACGCGCTGCTGGTGCGGCTCGCGCGCGAGGGCAAGAAGGTCGTGCGGCTCAAGGGCGGCGATCCGTTCGTCTTCGGTCGCGGCGGCGAAGAGGCCAGCGCGTGCGCGCAGGCCGGCGTTGCGTTCGAGGTGGTTCCCGGAATTTCGTCGGCGCTCGCCGCGCTCGCCTACGCGGGCATTCCGATCACGGACCGGCGGCACTCGGCGTCGTTTGCGGTGGTGACGGGCCACAAGGATCCCACCCGCGTGAGCGAGGAGACCCGCTGGGGGGAGCTCGCGACCGCGTCGGACACGCTCGTGATCCTGATGGGGATGCACAATCTCGAGGCGATCGTCGACCGCCTGCTCGCGGGCGGCTGCCCGGCTTCGCGACCCGCGGCGGTGGTGATGAACGGCACGCTGCCGAGCCAGCGGGTGGTGGTCGCGCCGCTCTCCGAGCTCGTGCCGGCGGTGCGCGACGCCAAGCTCGGCGCCCCGTCCGCGGTGGTGATCGGCGACGTGGTGCGGCTCCGGGATGCGCTCGCGTGGTTCGAAAAGCGCCCACTCTTCGGCGCGCGCGTGCTCGTCACGCGCGCGGCCGACCAGAGCGCGGAGATCATCGCCGCGCTGCAGCAGCGCGGCGCCGAGGCCGTCGTGGTTCCGATGATCGAGCTCGCGCCGCCCGCGGAGCTCTCGGAAGTCGACCGCGCGCTCGCCGAGCTCGCGGGCTACGACGCGCTGCTGTTCACCAGCGCGAACGCGGTGCGCTTCTTCGCCGCGCGCGCCCGCGGGGTCGGGCGCTCGAGCTTCGAGGATGCACCGCCGACGGCCTGCGTCGGGCCGATCACCGCCGAGTCGGCGCGCGCCGCGGGGTTCGCGGTGACGCTGGTTCCCGCGGACCGGCGCGACGCGGGCGGGCTGCTCGAGGCGGTCGCGAAGCGCTGGCCGCCGCGCGGCCGGCGCTTCCTGCTGCCCCAGGCCGAGGCGGCGCGGCCCGTGCTCGCCGAGGGCCTGCGCGCGCGCGGCGCGACGGTCGATGCGGTGATCGTCTACCGGACGCTCGCCGCCGAGGTCGACGCCGAGGCGCTCCGCGAGCAGCTCCGCGGGCGCCGGCTCGACGCGCTCACCTTCACGAGCCCGTCGACCGCCGAGCACTTCGCGGCGCTGCTCGACGAGCCGAGCCGACAGGCCGCCGCGGACTGTACGATCGCGGCGATTGGCCCGGTGACCGCGGAAGCGCTACGACGCCTGGGTCTCGCACCGGACTGGGTGTCCGACGAGCCCGCGGTGGGTGCGTTGGTCGAGGGATTGGCGGCCCGCCTGGGCCGCGCGCCATGGGGAGACGAGCGATGAGCTATCCGACGACCCGGATGCGCCGCCTGCGCGCGAGCGAAACGCTGCGCCGGCTGGTCCGCGAGACGCGACTTTCCCCGGACGACCTCATCTTGCCGCTGTTCGTCGTCGAGGGCAGCGGGATCCGCGAGCCGGTCGCCTCGATGCCCGGCGTGTTTCGCCACTCGGTGGACGCGCTCGTCAGCGAGGTGAAGCGGGTTCGCGACGCGGGCATCTCCGCGGTCATCCTGTTCGGCATCCCCGACGCCAAGGACGCGCGCGGGTCGGGCGCCGACGCGGCCGACGGCATCGTCCAGCGCGCCGTCGAGGCGATCAAGGCGGCCGAGCCCGATCTCTGCGTGATGACGGACGTCTGCCTCTGCGAGTACACCGACCACGGTCACTGCGGCGTGATCTCGAACGGAGCGGTCGACAACGACCCGTCCGTCGAGCGCCTGGCGATGACCGCGCTGTCGCACGCGCGCGCGGGCGCGGACGTGGTCGCGCCCTCCGACATGATGGACGGGCGCGTCGCGGCGATCCGCGCTGCACTCGACGCGCACGACTTCTCGGGCGTCGCGATCCTCTCCTACGCGGCCAAGTTCGCGAGCGCGTTCTACGGCCCGTTTCGCGACGCCGCGGAGAGCGCGCCGCAGTTCGGCGATCGGCGCGGCTACCAGATGGATCCGCCGAACCGCCGCGAGGCGCTCCGCGAGCTGCGCCTCGACCTCGAGGAGGGAGCGGACGCGCTGATGGTCAAGCCCGCGCTCCCCTATCTCGACCTGCTCGCGGACGCGCGCCGGGAGTTCGACCTCCCGCTGGCCGGCTACCAGGTTTCCGGCGAGTACGCGATGCTCAAGGCCGCCGACCAGCTCGGCTGGCTGGACGGCGCGCGCGCGATGGACGAAGCGCTGATCGCCATCAAGCGCGCCGGTGCGGACTGGATCGTGAGCTACGCGGCGGTCGAGGTCGCCGAGCGCCTGAAGCCGTGAACCCCGAACCCCCGCGCCTGGGGAGACCCGTGCCCACCGAGTACAAGGTCGTCGAGCTCAGCACCGTCACCGACGAGGCCATCGAGTCGGCGCTCAACGAGTGGGTCGCGCAGGGTTGGGTCTACGACGGGATCCAGTTCGCGATGCGCGACTCGTCGCCCCGCCCCTGCATGGCGTTCCTGACCTTCGTGCGGCAGCCCGCGGATTCAAACGGCGGTTGACCCGATCGCGAGCGCCCGGCGCCACCGCGCGGAGCGGGCGCCTCGCCGCGCGATCCGCGTCGGCGCGCGCGGCCCGGGTGGGCGCGCTCACTTTCCCTCGAGTTCGATCCGCGTCTGGAGCCGCCGCGCGGGCGCGCCGCCGGCCTTGGCGTCGTCGGTGAGCCGCAGCTCCGCGCTCACCCGCAGCGTCCGGCCCTCGAGCAACTTCTGGAGCAGCGCCGCGTAGTCGACGTCCCGCAGGGTCCGCGCGATCTCCCGGCTCAGCCGGTCGAGGAACTCGCTGCGGGTCCGGTCGCTGCTCTCCGCGATGTAGTCCGTCCAATCCTTCGGAACCGTATCGCCGAGCGCCCGGCGCACGGCCTCTTCCGTGGTGAAAAAACCAGTCAGTCCCAGCGCGATCGCGCGCCGCATCAGCTCGGGGATCGCGCCGAGGCTCTCCTTGGCGTCCTCGTCCTCGCGCTCCTTCGACTCCTTCGCGCGCTCTTCGGGCTCAACTCTTTGCTTCCTTCGCGACTGCGCCATGGAGTAGAATTCCCCTGTGGAGAGGTTCGATGATCGCTGAATTGATGCCCGCGGCGGTGGGCGACGCCATCCTCGTGCGCGACATCATGCAGACGAGCTTCGTCACCGTCAGTGCGGGCGACACGCTGTCGACCGTCGAGGATATCATGACGCTCGGCGGGGTGCGTCACATGCCCGTCGTGCGCGCGGGCACCCTGGTCGGTGTGGTTTCCGAGCGCGACCTGCTGCGCGCCTCGCTCTCGAACCTGACCGCTTTTCGGCAAGAGGAGCGGCGGGCCTTTCTCCACCTGGTGGAGATTACCCGCGTGATGTCGAGCCCTCCGATCGTGATCGCTCCGGACGCCGAAATCGAGCAGGCCGCCCGGCTGCTCGCGGAGAAGAGCATCGGTTGTCTGCCGGTGATCGAAGAGGGCGAGCTCGTCGGCTTCCTGACCGAGACCGACGTGCTCCGCTGGATTGCGAACAGCTGGTAGTCGGGCCTGCAGCGCGCCGCGTCCGTTCGGCGCTCCGGAGGGCGGCCCTCGCCGGGAGCGAGGGCGGCCCTCGCTGGGGGCGAGCGCGGCCCTCGCCGGGAGCGAGAGCGGCCCTCGCTGGGGGCGAGGGCGGCCCTCGCCCGTGGCCGAATCGGCGGCGGGGCGACGTTCGATTGACAATTCCCGCGGGGATCCCGTAAGCTCGAACGGCGGGTGATGGGTGAGAGCGGCTGGGGCGGGGCGGCGATCGCCGTCGCGGCGCGGTCGCGAGGGGCGAAGGGAGATGACAGCATCGATCCTGGTCGCGACCGACGGCTCGAAGGCCGCCGCAACCGCGGAGCGTTACGCCGCGGAACTGGCGGCTCGCCTGATGGCGCGGGCCGTCGGCGTCAGCGTCGTCGAGGATCGCTTCGCGCAGAGCATGCCCGAAG
>JBFGGA010000086.1:0-14118 GCA_041579295.1 Myxococcota bacterium
CAGCGCGCGGGGGATCAATCCCAAGGCCTGCGCGGGCGGCGGATCGCGGCGATTCTCCGAGGCGCTCTTGATGTAGTTGCGCCAGGCCACCCAGATCGCGGCGCGATACAGCGCCCCCTGCCGGCGCTTGGAGAACGCGATCGTCTCGCGCTTGTGGTTCGCGCTGGAGTGGCGCAGCAGCAGGTCGGCGAGGTTGGCCGGGAACAGCGGGTTGTGCGGCGTCCGGGCCGCCTGCGAAGACGTGGCATCGTGCCAGAAGCTTCGGTCGCGCAGACGGCGGATCGCCTTCGGGTAGGCCGGGTGCTCATCGGTCCGGAGCAGCGCGGCGGCCCCCGCGGGCACGACGCGCCCCAGCAGCTCCTGCACGCGGCGCCGGGTGGCCTGCGGGTCGGGGCGGCCGTGGCGCCGCTCCAGCCGCGCGCGCTTGCGCCGTTGCGACGGCCGCATCGTGCCACTGCGCCGCAGCTCGGCGTCGTTGAAGCCATAGACATAGTGTGAGGCCCCCACCAGCAGGTTCAGGTCCAGCGGCCAGTAGTGGCTGTGCTCGAAGCTGCGAAAGCCGTCCAGGACGAGCGGCTCGGCCGGAGCGCTTCGCGGGCGCAGGCGCTCGTGAAACAGCAGGCAATGTCGACCCAGGCGCTCGCTCAGGCGCTGGATCGTGCTGTGGGAGACCTCCATCTCGCGGGCGATCTGGCGCAGGCCCGAGCACGAGACCAGGCGCTTGAACAGCGGCTCGAGCAGCTGCGCGTGGCGCAGCCAGTAGCCGGGCGCGAAGGTCTGTGAACTGAAGTTGCGCCGACAGTGTTGACAGAGGTACCGCTGGACGCGCTGCGGCCTTTGGGCGCGGAAGAAGAAGCCCTTCTTCTTGTAGCGCCAAGGGGTTGATTTCGTTCGAGAGTCGCAGCGGGGGTTCGGACAGAAGGCGGGCGGCGAGACGGCGTGCGGCGGCAACATGCCCGCCGGCTAAGCACAGGTCGTGCCAGACCCATTCTTCGATCCACGTTTGAACTGATGAGGCGGTTTTCGTCCCGCCGCCGACGCCGCCTGCCCCGGCGGTCGCTGGCTCCGCTTGCCCAATCCGCAACGGCGAGGCACGATGGGGCGATTGCGCGGCCGGGGCTCCGGAGCGCGTCGCGGGCGCGGAGGATGCCGTGAAGAAGGACTTCTTTCCGAAGGGCGCGATCGCGTCGTTCGCGGTGATGATCGCGTTCTATCTGGCGCTCTGGTCCGTCCTGTACTTCGTCATGGTGTCGCGCGGCTGAGCGGAAGCCGCCCACCGCGTCTGGCGGGGAGCCATCGCCCATGGATCGAGCGGAGAGATTGGCACTGATCGTCGCGAGCGCGATGCTCGTCGCGTTCCTCGCCGCGGTCGCGTTTGCCGTAGTGCGGCTGGACATCGGTTTGCCCACCTGCCTGACCTCCATGGAGCCGTTCGAATCGGGCGAGGTCATCCAGCACACCGAGGATCGCTTCGAGATCCACTACCTCGCGATGATGTGGGACTTCGAGCCCGACGAAGTGGAGATCCCGAGCGGCGCGACGGTCGACCTCTATCTGACCAGCGAGGACGTGCTGCACGGCTTCCAGATCCTCGGGACCAACGTGAATCTGATGGCGGTTCCGGGTACCGTGAACTACGCGCGCGTGCGATTCGACGAGCCGGGCGAGTATCGGATCGTCTGCCACGAGTACTGCGGCGTGGATCACCACGCGATGGCCGCGGCCATTCACGTGGTCGCGCAGTAACGTGGCCGAGGGCACCGCCAGCTCCGGCTTCCCGCTCAGCGCCGGCCTTCGGCGCCTGACCCTGCTCCAGATCTCCGTTCCGACGGTCCTGCTCGTCTTCGGCGTCTATCACGGCTTCGTCCAGACGCTCTACCGCGCGGGCATCCTGCGCGCCGACTCCTTCCTCGGGATCGATTACTACCAGGGCCTCACGCTGCACGGCGTGATCAACGCCATCGTCTTCACGACGCTGTTCGCCGTCGCGTTCGGAAACGCGCTGATCGCGCGCTTCCTCGAGCGCGAGCCCAATACGCGCGTGGCCTGGCTCGGGTTCGCGATCATGCTGGCCGGCACGCTGCTCGCCGCATTCGCGATGTTCACCGGCCGTGCGTCGGTGCTCTACACCTTCTATCCGCCGCTTCAGGCGCATGCGTCCTTCTACATCGGTGCTGCGCTGCTCGTGATCGGCTCGTGGGTCGGCTTCTTCAACTGGATCCCCGTCTATCTCGGCTGGCGCAGGCAGAACCCCGGGAAGAAGACGCCGCTCGCGATCGTCGGCATCTTCTCGGCGTTCATCGTGTGGCTCATCGCGACGACACCGCTCGCCTACGAGGTGATCGCGATGTTGATTCCGTGGTCGCTCGGTTGGATCGACGAGATCAACGTGCTGCTCGCGCGCACGCTCTTCTGGTTCTTCGGCCACCCGCTGGTGTACTTCTGGCTCATTCCGGTGTACGTGATGTACTACGTGATGCTGCCGCGAATCGCCGGAGGCAAGCTCTTCTCGGACTTCGCGGGGCGTCTGGTGTTCATGCTCTTCATCGTGCTCTCGGCGCCCGTGGGTCTGCACCACCAGCTGGGCGACCCGGGCATCGGCACGAGCTGGAAGTGGCTGCACACGATCCTGACCTTCGGCGTGGCACTGCCGAGCCTGATCACCGCGTTCACCCTCGCCGCCTCGCTCGAGTACGCGGCGCGCCAGAACGGCGGCAGCGGGCTCTTCGGCTGGTGGGCGAAGCTCCCGTACCTGGATCGGGAGCGCTGGCTCTTCGCCTACCTGTTCGTCGGCCTCGTGCTGTTCTTCTTCGGTGGCATCACCGGCATCGTGAACGCCTCCTACAGCGTGAACAACGTGGTGCACAACACCGCGTGGGTGCCCGCGCACTTCCACACCACGGTCGGAGGCCCGGTGCTGCTCGGCTTCACCGGGATGTCGCTGTATCTGGTGGCGAAGGTCGGCGGCAAATCGGTCCGCTTACCGCGGCTCAACGTCGCGGTCCCCTACCTCTGGCTGCTGGGCGTGGCGCTCTTCTCCACCGCGATGTCGATCACGGGAGTCGACGGCGAGCCGCGGCGCACGAACCTCGGCCTCACCTACACGAACCCCAATTCGTCGCTGTTCGTCGAAGGCTGGTGGACGCTCGGCCGGATCACCGCCGTGGGCGGCACGCTGATGCTCGCGTCGATGGTCGCGTATTTCGCGGTGTTCTTCGCGACGCTCTGCTCGAAGCGCCGCGCCGCGCCCTCGATCGACTTTCCGGTCGCCGAGGCCTACCACGACGAGAGGGCCGGGATCGTCGAGAACTTCCGCCCCTGGATCGTCGTCGCCGTGGTGCTGGCCGTGGTCGCCTACATCCCGCCGCTCTACGATGTCCTGCGGGCCACGTTCTCGGGGTCCGAAGGCTTCTCGCCGGACTGATTGCGGACGCGCCGGTGTCGCTTTCGCGCAAGCGCGGGTTCGTCGCAGCGGCACTGCTGGTGGTCGTCGCGGGGGCCGCGTCGGACGCCCGCGCCGCGTTGCCGCCCGACGAGAGCCGCACGCTGGGCCGGCCCGTCGCGGACGCGGTATTCACCGACGCGCAGGGGCGCGAGCTCGCCGTGCGCTCGCTCGCGGGCAGGCCCGTCGTGGTGAGCCCGATCTTCACCCGCTGCCACCACACCTGTCCGACGATCACCGCGAGCTTGAAGCAGGCCGTCGCGCAGATCGGCGTACCCGGAGAGGACTTCGAAGTGCTGAGCCTGAGCTTCGACGTCGCGGACACCCCCGAGGATCTCGCGCGCTTTCGACGCCGCATGGGTCTGCCCGAGGCGTGGAAGCTCGCGCGCGCCGGGAGCGAGGTGCTGCTGCCGTTTCTCGACTCGCTCGATTTCCGCTTCATCTCCGACGCGAACGGCGGCTTCACGCACCCCAACCTGGTGGTCGTGCTGAGCCCCGAACTCAGCGTCGCGAAGTACCTCCACGGCACGGCGTTCGCGGCCGACGACCTGCGCGACGCGCTCGCGCTCGCGCGCGGGGAGGGCGCGTGGCTGCACGCGCTGGGCCCCTATCTGTTCGTCGGCGGCGCGCTCGGCGCGCTCGCCGCGGCGTTTGCGGTGGCGCTGCGGGTCGGCCGCCCGCGGCGCGGGCCGACGCCGCGCGCGGGCGTCTGAGCGGACCGAAGCGCGGCGCTCGGGCTGCGCTCGGCCGGGGGCCCCGGGCGGTCGCAGGAGCTGGCCGCGTCGCGTAGACTGCCGCCTCTGCTCGCGCCGCCGGCCCCGGAGCCGGGAATCGGCTCCCCGCGCGTTGGCCCCGCGGGGTGCGGGCGCCGCCTCGGATCGGCCGGGACGGCCGCGATCCGGCGCACGGACTCCCAGATGAACGATGACGGACCCAAAGAGCAGAGGCGTATCGATGTCGACGAGGCGCTGCCCTCGATGGCGATCCCGCGGCGCATCCTCAACGATCTCTACGCGCACGCGATCGAGACGCTGCCCGAGGAGTGCTGCGGGCTGATCGTCGGCACCGACGCAGAGCGCTTTCAGCACCTGGTGCGCTGTCGCAACGAGATGACGCTGCGCCATCGCGAAGATCCGGTCCGCTATCCGCGCGACGGATCGGAAGCCTTCTACATGAATTCGCTCGACTACATGATGGCCCAAGAGGAGGCCGAGACGCGCGGGGCGCTGGTCACGGCGGTCTACCACTCGCACGTCGGCGTGGGCGCCTACCTCTCGGCGATGGACGTCGAGTACGCGGCGAGCGAGACCTTCCCGTTCCCCGATGCCGATCACATCGTCGTCGCGGTGTACGACGGCAAGGTGGATTCCGTCGCCTTCTTCCGCCCCGACGGGGAGCGTCGGTCGTTTATCGGGTGCACGGTCGTCTCCGGCGACTCATGACGCGCGCGTGGGCGGCGCTCGTGCTCGGGCTGACGCTCGCCGCGGCTGGCTGTCAGGGGCCGGGGGTCGCGCACGACGAGCTGCCCGAGGATCCGATCGCATTCGTCTTCCACCCCGAGGAGGAGGCGCGACTGCGCGCGCAGGCGCGCGCCCAGCGCGCGGCGGCCGCGGGCGCGGGCCGGCTCGCGCCCTCGTCGGTCATCCACCTGAACCGCTTCCGCGACTACCTGACCCGAAGGTTCGAAAGCCCCGACGAGGCGGATTTTCCGGGCCGGCTCGCGCTGCTCGACCCTCGCAGCCGCCGCGTGACGGTCGTCGAGTCCGCGCGCCGGGGCGCGATTCCGCTGGCCTGGTCTCCGGAGCGCGACCGCCTGCTGTTCGCGCAGTGGGACCTCGGGCGGCTTCAGCTCTTCGAATTCGAGCGCGGCTCGCGGGTGGTCTCGCAGCTCACGCGCGGGCCCGACCAGCATCCGCAGGGCTGCTTCGGGCCGCGCGGCAGATTGATCGCGGTGGTCGCGACCCGGGCCGAGCCCGCGGAGGGGCGCGGTGGCGCGCGCGCGCTCGTCTCGCGCATCGCGGCGCTGGGCCCCGGCGACGCGCGCGAATCGCTCTCCCCGGGCCCGCTCGACGGCGAGCCGGCCTGCAGCGCGAACGGCAGCGCGATCGCCTACGTCCGGCTTCTGCCTGGCGGCGGCGGCGAGATCTGGGTCGACTCGTTCGCCGACGCAGCGCCCGCTCGCGCGATCGCGCGCGGCCGCGAGCCGGCTTTTTCGCCCGACGGCGAGTGGATCGTCTACAGTCGGGCGGTCGGCAAGACGCCCGCACTGTGGCGCATTCGCCGCGACGGCAGCGGACGTGCTCGGCTCGGCCGCGGCTCGGGCGCGGACGAGCACGGGCCCGCGGTCTCGCCCGACGGCTCACTGGTGGTCTACGAGTCCGTGTTGGACAACCGCCATCGGCTCTTCGTGAGGCGATTCGACGGGAGCGGCGACCGCGTGCTGTTCTCGGATGGAGATGGCGCGCACGCGGTTTGGTAGAGAAGGAGAGATCGAGGGATGACAGGAAGCAAGACCGTCGCGGGAGTCGACCTGGTGCCGGTGCACGGTGGGCTGGCCGAGCTGGTCGACCGCCGCGTCCCGCTCGGGGAGCGGAGTGCGTTCGTGAAGGAGGCGGAGCGGCTTCCATCCGTGCGCGTCACCCGCGCCGATCTCTCGACCGTCTATCGGATCTCCGACGGGGGGCTGTCGCCGCTGGAAGGCCCGATGCGCGCCGACGTCTGGCATCACGTGCTCGACGAACGCTGCATCGAAGTGAACGGGCACCGCTTCGCGTGGGCGATTCCGCTGTCGCTGCCGGTGACGCAGGAAGAAGCCGCGTCGCTCGACAGGGGCGACTCGGTGGCGCTTCGAGACGAGTCGGGCACGCTGATCGGGATCGTCGACGAGCTCGAGGTCTTCGATTGGGACAAGGACCGTTACGTCCAGAAGGTGTACCTCACCGATCGATTCGACCACCCCGGTGGCCGCGCGGTCGAGAGCGATCCGCGCGATCGGTTGATCGGCGGCGCGCTGCGCGCGCTGCCGCAGCCCATCGATCCCGACTATGGCGAGTACATGCTCACGCCGCGCATGACCCGCGCGTTCATTCGGGAGCACAAGTGGGAGCGCGCGCTGGCCTTCCAGACCCGCAACCCCCTGCACCGCGCCCACGAGTACGCGCTCGTGGCGGGCGCCGAGAAGCTCACGCGCGAGGGGTATTTCACCGGGGTCGTCCTCAACCCGCTGGTGGGTGAGCTCAAGGGGGACGACGTGCCGGCGGCCACCCGGATGCGCTGCTACCGATTGCTCCACGACCGCCGCCTGCTCGGCGAGGGCGACAAGGACGAGGCGCTCTGGCGCTCCGTCGGCTACGACCTCTCGGAGGTGTTCGAGCTGATCGGGCTCGACATCAAGATGTTCTACGGGGGCCCGAGCGAAGCCATCATGCACTCGATCTACCGCCAGAACTACGGCTTCAGCGACATCGTGATCGGCCGCAAGCACGCGGACGCCCCGTACGAAGACGGCACGCCGATCTGGGGCGACTTCGACGCGCAGCAGGTGTTCGACGAGCTCTCGGGCGAGCTGCAGATCCGGCCCTGCAAGATCGGATTCGCGGCGTTCTACGAATCCCTCGGGCGCGTCGATCTGACCGAGAACCATCCCGACGAGAAACCGGTCAGCGTGAGCGGCACCAAGGTGCGCGAACAGCTGCGCGCGGGCGAGACGCCCGACCCCCGCATCATGCGGCCCGAGATCGCGGAGATCCTGATCGAAGCCTTTCGCGGGTAAACCGGGTGCGGTGACTCGGTTTTGCGCGCCAGCGGAGAGGCCGCCCGGGCGCCGGGGGGCAGAGCCCCTCGCTCCAACCCCGGGTCGCTCGCGGCCCTGGCCCCCGGCTCCCCGGTGCAGGGCCGCGCTGCGAGCGGATGAACCCGTGGATTCGCTCGCGTCGTCGCGCGATCCCTTCCGGGATCGCGCGGCTAGACCATCCGGATGCGCGGCACGCGCGCTTGGGTGAGCAGCGTTTCGCGCTCGCTGCCTTCGGTCGGGTAGAGCGCGTAGCCGAAGCCCAGCGCGATGCGGGTGGGATCGTTCAGCTCGTCGTCTTTGGAGAGGTCGTCCGCGACCGCGCGAGCCAGCGCGTAGACGCGCTCGCCGGCCGCGTATCCGGGGTCGGGCAGCAGGATCGTGAACTCTCCGTCCCGCGTGCGGCCCATCACGTCGAAGCTCCGCAGATTCGCGCGCAGTGCTTCGACGGCCCGCCTCACGACCTCGCGCGCCCGCTTGGGGCCGCTCGCGGCCTCGATCTCGTCGAGATTCTCGAGCAGGCAGACCGCGATCGCGAGTGCGCCCTCCTGAACCGACGCGCGCGCGATCTCGTCGTCGATCCGCTTGTGGAGATAGCGCTCGTTGGGAAGGCCCGTTTCAGTGTCGAAGTTCCGGTATTGACGCACCTGCGCGTAGAAGGTCGCGTTGACCACCGCGCGCTCGACGTACGAGACGTACTTCGAGAACAGCTCGAGGTCTTCCCGTGAGAAGCGACCGACGCAAAAGCGGTCCGCGACGACCTTGTCGTAGATCGCGAGGGTTCCGATCACGCGGCCCTCCCGCATCAGCGGTGCCGCAATCGCGGATTGAAAGTCCGCATCCTCCTCGCGCAGCGCGGCATCGTCCGGAATCTGCGCGATCAGGCGCGGCGCGCGCGTCTTGATCACATCCACCGAGATCCGCTTGTCGAGGCGGAACAAGCGCTCCTGGAGCGGTCCGTCCGCAGACCCGAAATAGGATCGAATCACGTAGCGCAGGGTTTCCTCGTCCTGGATCCGCAGGATCGCGTGGTCGGCTCCGAGCGCCATCGCGGCGGAGGATGTCGCCATGCGCAGGACGTCGGCGGGCTCGGTCGCGGAGATCATCCGGATGCCGGCCTCGTTGATCGCGCCGATGCGCGTGGCGCGAGAGCTCATCGCGGTTTCGCGCTCGACGTGCGCGATCTCCTCCGCGGCCGCTGCGGCGATCTCGAGCAGCGCCTCTTCGGCGGAGCGGCTGCTCGCCACTTCGTCGCTGCCCTGAACGGACATCACGCCAAAGAGCGTGTCGCCGGCGATCAGCGGGAGCGCCGCGTAGGCGAGGGCGCCGCTCGTGGAGCGCAGGATCACGGGCTCGCGCGTCTGCGCTGCGGTTCCGTCGATGCCCGTGCCGATCTCGATGCGGTACTCGCCGCCGAAGCCCCCGCCTTCGAGCGAAGTCGCGCTGAGCCGGAGCTCTTCCTCGTCGCCGTCGCGCAGATAGAGCGTGGCGATTCCGTTGCCCACCTGCTCGGCGACGAAGAGGCAGAACGTCCGCAGGCGATCGGGGAGCGGGTCCTTCGCCGAGAGGATCTCCCGAATGCGACGCACGACCGTGTAGCGCGCGGCCTGGCTCCGCAGCACTTCGTGCTCCTGCGAGCGGGCGATGATCTGCGCGTCGAGCTGCGCGAGCTGCTCGGCAAACTCGAGGCTCTCGTCCGAGAACGCGTCCGCGCGCGTCGAGTGGTGGAGGTTGAGCACGCCGAGTACGCGGCCTTCGGAGATCAGCGGCACCGAAAGGGCGGACTCCACGTCGAGCCGTTCGCGCACGATCTGGAAGGCCTGGCGGTCGGCCTTCCCGCGGAGCCGCAGCGGGCGACCCTCTGCGGCGACGCGGCCCGCGATGCCGTGGCCGATCGGGACGCGGATCTTGGGCCACAGCTCCGGCTCGACGCCCGCCGCGACCCGCACGCGTAGCTCGCGGGCGGCGTGATCCAACAGCATGAGCGAGCCACCCTCGGCGCCGGTGACGGCTACCGCGATCTCGAGCACGCGCGAGAACAGCTCGTCCGCATCGATGGTGAGATTGTAGGACTCCACGATCTCGGCGAGCGCGGTCAGGAGCTCCGACTTGCTGTTGCGAGAGGTCGGGCGGAAGCACCAGAGCAAACGCGCGGTCAGCGGCGAGACCACCTGGACGCCGCGCTCGACGAGGGTCGGGTGGTGGGCTGCGAAGTCGCCGCGGGAGCCCGCATCGACGACCGCGTGGAGGTCGGGATCGAGGAGCAGCGCGTTGGGGTCCGCGGTCAGATGCGTTTCGAGGACGCGCGCCACCCCCGGATCCATGTCGCCGAGCCGCTCGCGCAGCGACTCGGCGTCGGGGTCGACGATGGCGGCGATTTCGAAATCCGGATTCGCCAGTAGGGGAGGGATCAGCTGGCGCGCCTCTTCCGTGGCTCGGTAGATGCCGATCCGCTTGCGCATCAGCTGCTCTCGTCGCCCGTCAGCGGATCGAGGCGAATGGTGAGCACGAGGTTCGACGTTCGGCCGTCCTTGTCGCTGACGACGAGCGGCACGCGGACGCCGCGCTCGCCGATGCGGGTCGCCTCACCCACCGAAGCGATCGAGAACTCCGAGTCGAGTCGAGCCGCCGCGAGCGCTTCGCTTTCGCTCTCGAGTTCCGACCAGGGCGCGTCGAGAGCGGCTTCCGCGGACGCCGCGAGGCCGTCGAGGACCTCCGCCTCGGGGTGCTCCGGCTCGAGGAGGATCGCGTCCTCCATGCGGGCCGCCGGGGTGGGCTCCGCGATCGGTTCCGGCTCGGGTTCCGCGACGAGCTCCGCCGCAGCGGCCGCGATCGGTTCCGGCGCGGGTTCCGCGACGAGCTCCGCCGCAGCGGCCGCGATCGGTTCCGGCGCGGGTTCCGCGACGAGCTCCGCCGCAGCGGCCGCGATCGGCTGCTCGGGGGCTGCGCTCTCGCGGGCGTCCTCGCCGGGCTCCGCGGACTCGCCGGAGAACTGGCGGCCCCGGAGGCTGCGAACGACGTGCTTGGAGATCGTGGAGAGGGTCTGAAGCACGCCCGAGCCTTCGGTCGCGACCGCTTCGAATACGGCGGCTCCGTTCACCTCGAGTCTTCGATGCAGCTCTTCGAGCGCGTAGGGATCGGAGAGGTCGCGCTTGTTGTACTGCAGGACGATCGGTACGTCGTCTAGATCGCGACCGTATTCGCCGAGCATCTCGCGCAGCTCCGCGAGGCTCTTCGCGTTCTCCTCGATGCGCTCCCGTCGCGAATCGATCACCATCACGATGCCGTCCACCTGGTCGAGCAGCTGCTTGCGGGTGGGCGCCTGATCGGCTCCGCCCGGGACGGTGATCATCTGGATGCGGGTCTTCAGGCCTCCGACTTCGCCGAGCTCGATGCCGAGGGTCTCGAACTCGACCGTCGGATCGATGAGCGTCGCTTCGCGCTGGATCTCTCCGCGGTGATCCGCCCTGAGCTTGCGGTGAACCGAGTGCAGATTTGCGGTCTTCCCCGACCCGTCGAGCCCCCAGTACAGGATTCGCGCATTCACCGCGGTCTCGTCGTTGCTCAATTTGGCCATCAGAGCTTTCCCTTCTTGGTCAGTATGCGGCGGGCGTGGGTCGAGATCGCCCGCGGCACGTCGCGGCTCCGCATCAGCGCGCGCAGATCCTTGTCCTGGAGGTAATTGACGAATTTCATCGCCATCGCCTGGGGGCACTTGGGGTTCGAAGCGAGTGCCTGCTTCACCTGGTAGTTGCGCGTCCAGTCACGGCTCATCGCGATCACGCGGTACACCTCGTCACAGACGTTGCGCGACTGCGCGATCGCGACGATCTCGGACTCGGTGATCTTGGGGCTGGTCACGACGGAGATCGCGACGAGCTTGTTGCGGTCGCGCACGAGCAGGCTGCGTGCCTCCTTGTTCCCCATGCGTCCGATCTGGATCTTCTGGAACACGGACATCTGCTGGACCATCTGGAAGAGGTTGCCGGCCTGGATCTCCTCGAGCTGCTGTTCGCTGATCTCGGCATTCTCCTGGACTAGCTGGCGCGCGTAGGCGCCCATCTCGTTGCCGAGCACCGCGCGCAGCGCCGCCTCCGCCTCCTGATCGGTGAGCGCCGAATCGCTGCGCCGGCCGTCGAGGTCCTCCGCGACTTCGGGTACGCCGATGAAGTTGAGGATCCGTTCGATCACCGCGCGCCCCGTGAGCGGGTTGGAGCCGAGCGCGTCGACGATCGCGGGCGAGCGCAGCATGCGCGCCTGATTGTTCGAGATGATCTCGACGATCTTCTTGTGCGGTGATGCGGCGAGCTTCGCGATCGTCGCGTCATCGGTCGCGGGGTTCAGCGCAATCCGCTCGAGCTGGTCTACGTCGTCGGTGCGGCATTCGGCGAAGAACGAGAGCAGCGCGGGGTGGGCCGGGCCGCTGAGCACGGCGTTCGCAATGCTCACGGGCAGGTTCTCGAGGCTGTCGCGCGCGGTGGACTTGACCTCGGCATCGCGATCGTGGGTCAGCGCGAAGAGCACCGTCGCGAGCTCGATCGGGGGCAGCGGCAGGGCGCCGCGCGCGGCCATCAAGCGCGTTTCACGCGGCGCGTCCGGACGGGCGTAGCGCTCCGCCTGGCTCGACAGCGTCAAGCGGATCTTGGTCGGCTGTCCTTCCATGGACGCGCTTCCCCACGACTTTGCCGGGGCTGCGCGCCCCGACCAGAGGCCGGCCACGACCTCCGGCCGGCTATGCACCCTCCGCCTGGGCCGCCTGGGCCTCGGCGATGACCTTCTCCCTCACGTGACTCGGCGATTCGTCGTAGTGGGAGAACTCCATGTGGAACTCTCCCTGCCCACCGGTCATGCTCGTGAGCTGACTCGCATATTCGAGCATCTCAGACATCGGCACCTGTGCCTGGATGACCTGAGTCGAACCTTTCGCCTCGCTGGATTGGACCCGGCCGCGCCGGCTGGAGAGGTCGCCCATGATGTCGCCCACGTAGGGGCTCGGGATCGAGACCTCGACGTCCATCACGGGCTCGAGCAGGATCGGCTTCGCCTTCTGGACCGCGGCCTTGAGGCCAAAAGACCCCGCGAGCTTGAACGCCATCTCGTTGGAGTCGACCGCGTGGTGCTTGCCGTCGATGCAGTGGACGCGCAGGTCCACCACCGGGTAGCCGGCGAGCGGCCCGGCCTCGCATGCCGCGTACACCCCCTTCTCGACGGCCGGAATCAGGCTCCTCGGAATCGCGCCGCCCTTGATCTCGTCCACGAACTCGATCCCTTCCCCGCGGGGCTTGGGCTCGACCGTCAGGTAGCAGACGCCGAACATCCCCTTGCCCCCGGTCTGCTTCTTGAGCTTGCCCTCGACGTTCTCGGCCCGGCGCGTGATGGTCTCGCGATAGGGGACCTTCGGCCGCTTCAGCTCGACGTCGACCCCAAATTCGCGCTGCAGCTTCTGCACGGTGATCCGCACGTGCAGCTCGCCCATCCCCGTGAGGAGAAATTCGCCGGTGGAGGCCTCTCGGCCGAGTTGGAGCGTCGGATCCTCCTCCACGAGTCGGCCGAGCGAGGCATAAACTTTATCCTCGTCCCCCTTTGATTTCGCCGAGATGGCGTACGAAATGACACCCTGCGGAATGGGAATCTCGCGCAGCCGGGGGGCCGCCTTCTCCGCGCCCAGCACGTCGCCGGTGTGAGTGTTCTTGAGCTTCGCCACGGCCACGATGTCGCCCGGGCCCGCCGACTCGACCTCCACGTGCTCGCCACCCCGCAGCAGGTGGAGCTTGCCGAAGCGCTCCCGCTCGTCGCGGGTGAGGTTGAGCACGTTGGAATCCGGATTCGCGGTCCCGGCCACCACGCGGAACACCGAGAGCGTTCCCGCGTAGCGATCGATGACGGTCTTGAGCACCAGCGCGGCGAACGGCGCGTCGGGGTCGGCGGTGACGGGCTCGCCGTCGACCGTCTTCCAGGGCGCGCGATCCGCGGCCGAGGGCAGCAGCTGGACCGCGGCGTGCATCAGTGCGTCGACGCCGAGCTCGAGCGTCGCCGCGCCGCAGTAGACCGGCGTCAGCTGCCGGGCGCGGGTCGCGATGACGAGGCCCTGCGCGACTTCCGCATCGCCGAGCTCGCCCTCCTCGAGGTACTTCTCGAGCAGCGCATCGTCGCACTCGGCCACGGCCTCGACGAGCTGCGCGCGCGCCTCGGCGGCCGCTTCGGACAGCTCGGCGGGGATCTCCACCTCGCCGGCCCTGGTGACGGCGCGCATGCTCAGCAGATCGACCACGCCCTCGAAGTCGTCCGCGTGGCCGATCGGGAGCGCCGCGACCACCGGCTTCGCGCCCATCTCCGCGAGCGCGTCGACGGTCGCCGCGAAGTCGCTTCGCTCCTTGTCCACCGCGCTGACGAATGCGAGCGCGGGGATTTCCTGCGAGCGGCAGAACTGCCACATGCGTTGTGTTCCCACCTTCGGCCCGGAAGCCGCGGACACCAGCAGGATTGCGCCGTCGAGCGCGCACAGCGCGATCCGACCGTCGGCCTGGAAGTTGGAGTCCCCGGGCGTGTCGACGAGGGTGACGTGCTTGCCCGACCAATCGAAGCCGAAGATGGATGACGTCAAGGTCGAATGGCGCTCCTTTTCCTCGGGAAGCGCGCTCAGGTGCGCGGTTCCCTCGTCGACGACGCCCAACGACGAGGTCGCGCCGGCGCGGTGGAGGATGGCCTCGCCCAGCGAGGTCTTGCCGTCGCCCGCGTGCCCGATCAGTGCAAAGCAGTGGGTGTCGTTGACCTTTACGTCTTTCATCTGGAACTCCTCTCGACGTCTTGTGGATTGGGGCGATTCTTCTCGAAGATCAACCGCAGGCCCTCCAGCGTGAGGAAGGGCTCGACTCGATCGATGACG
>JBFGGA010000087.1:0-14017 GCA_041579295.1 Myxococcota bacterium
ACTCGCCGCGCTCTTCCTTGCTCATTTTGCTTCCATCCATACGTCGTTCATGCCCGCGCGGGTCAGGTCCGTGAGCGACAGGATGCCCACCGGCTTGGTGCGCTCGGTCTCGCTCTCCACCACCACGAGGCGGTGCACGGAGTGGCTCAGCATGCGATCGATCGCATGGATCAACGGCTCAGTGGGCCAGGTCACCAGCACATCCCGCGTCATCAGATGGTAGGGGAAGACCTCGGGCAGCTGACTGCGATCGGGCGCCGAGGCGAATGCGCGCGCGAGGTCGGTGGTCGAGAGGATGCCCTCCATCTGCTTCTGCTCGTCGAGCACCACGATTGCCGAGACACGGGCCGCGCGCATGACGTCCACCACGCCGTCGAGCGGATCGTCGGGTCGGCAGGCGATCACGCCGTGGTGCATCACGTCGCGCACGTAGAGATCGGCGTGCTTCTTCTGGAAGGCCTCCTCGGTCGTGGCGATCAGCTGCTGCGGCAGCTCGTGGACCTCTCGGTAGCCCCGCTCGACGCAGCGCAGATTCTCGGCGATCACCCGATCCGACACGCGCGAGAAGTAGTGGCGCAGCGCCTCTTCGACGCGCGCGAACAGCGACTGCTCGTCTCCGAGCTGCTCCCGGAACGGCGCGCAGCGCAGAAAGACGCCGAGCAGCACGATGCCCTGCATGCGCGTCTCCAGATCCGGGCGGCTCGCCTCCTCGCGCGCGATGCGCGCGGCGTCGAGGTAGAAGATCCGCGCGCGGGCGGCCTGCAAGCGCCGCTGGATCATCGGTGGGACGCGCTGCCAGAGCCCGTCCGCATCCCCGGGCCACTGCACGAAGACCGTCCCGCCGTCGCTGAGCCCGCTGAACACCGCCTCCATCTGCAGCGCGTTGATGTCGTTGATCGGAAGGAACTCCGCCTGCTCCATCTCGCTGTGGATCCGGATGGGCTCGGGCGCGAGCGTGAGGTAGTAGGTGGTGGGGAGTCCCTTCTTCTCGGAGCCGTACTTCGGATAGGCCTGCACGTAGACGCCGAACAGCTCCTGCGACACCGTGGCGATCGCCTTGTTGGTGGTGACCGAGCCGAAGCCGCCGATCGAGTGGCCGCGCATGCTGAACGATCCGGGCACCCGCACGTCGGGCTCCGAGCCCACGGGGAGCGCGCTGGGATGGTCGATGTTGAGCGAGAAGTACTCGCGCCCGCCCGACCGCAGCCGCTCGAACACCGCGATCAGGTCCGACGGCCGCACGTCGCGGCTGCCGAGGCCTGCCGAGCCCGAGGCGATGCCGGGCATGCGGTGGATCGTGGGATAGCCCGGGCGGCCGCTGAGCGCGTCCGCGAAGGCCGCCTTGATCTCGCTGGTGAGCGGGTTGTTCTCCGCGGGAGGGACGTCCAGCCGCTCGATGATCGCCATGCTCTGGACGTTCTTGAGCAGGTCCACGATTTGCGGCCCCGGGAAGGGGCGGAACGCCGTCGGGTGCACGACGCCCACGCGCCAGTCGCGCGTCTCGCGCAGGTGATCGACCACCACCTCCGCGGTCTCCGCCGTGCTGCCCAGCGCGACGATCGCGTGCTCGGCGTCCTCCATGCAGTAGCCGTCGACCAGACCGTAGTGCCGCCCGGTCAGCGCCGAATACTCCCGCATCGAGGCCTCCAGGGCTTCGACGATGCGATCGTAGTAGTACCGCTGGGCGATCTTGCCGCGCATGTAGGCGTCCTGGTTCTGCACGACGCCGGACATGATCCCGCGCACCGGATCGAAGACCGTCTGCACGCGCGCGCCGGGCGGGCCGATGTATCGCTCCATCAGCTCCGGCTCGGGTAGTCGGCAGGTCTCGAGCGTGTGGGTGGTGAGAAAGCCGTCCTGCACGTTGAAGAACGGAATCTCGGTCGCCTCCGCGCAGCGCCGCGCGATCAGGCAGAGATCGCCGGCTTCCTGCGCGTTGCGCCCGAACAGCATCCCCCAACCGGTGTCGGCGACGGCCATCACGTCGTCGTGGCCCGCGTGCACGTTGAGCGCCTGGCTGGTGAGCGCGCGCGCCCCGATGTTGAACACCACCGGCTGTCGCTTGCCGCTGATGACGTAGAGCACCTCCTTCATCAGCACCAGCCCCTGGCCGGAGGTGAAGTTGCTGACGCGGCCTCCGGCGAGCGCGAAGCCCTCCGCCGCGGATGCGGAGGAGTGCTCGGACTCGGATTCCAGGAAGATCAGCGGATCGCCCCAGAGGTTGCGCTTGCCATTGGCCGCCGCGCGCGCGAACTGCACGCCCATGTTGGTCGAGGGCGTGATCGGGTAGGCGCACGCGCCCTGGCTGATGTGCGTCTCCACCCAGACCACCGCCTCCGTTCCGTCGGAGGCGGTGAGTTGGCCTGGATAGGGCGCCTCCAGCTCGGGATCTCTTCTGGCTACGGTCATGCGGGATCCTCGTGCGTCGTTGCGCGGCAGGCGGCGGGAGCGTTCCGCGCCGTCAGTTGCAAGTTCGAAACCAACGCTCGCACCGCGAAAAACCCTGGTATCCCAGATGCTTCGAAGCAGCGCTTCGCCGACTTGAGGGATTCTCGCGAAAAGCATAGGACAATCCGCCCCAGCGCGTGAGCGGCGCGCGGCGCGCCCGAGAGCACTCGCCGGCGGACGCGCGCGGGGCCCGCAGCGCGAGATCCGGTAGCCTTTCCCATGCCCGACTGCCGCGGGCCGGATCCCCATCGCCCGTCCGACGCGACGGCGCGAACTCCGTCGCCGTAACACTTCGAGCGCGCGCGACGTCTAGAGGGCAGGCGAAAGGGCCGTGAAGCGGCCCGGGGAGGAGACGAGATGGACGAGACGACCAAGGAGCTCATCGCGATCGGGGCGTCGGTGGCCGCCAACTGCCGACCCTGCACCCGCTTTCACCTGGCCAAGTGCGACGAGCTGGGCATCGCGCGCGCGGAGGTCGCCGCGGCCGCGAAGGTCGGACAGACCGTGGGCCGCGGCGCGGCCGGAGCCACCCGTAGCTTCGTCGCCGAGCTGCTCGGCGCAGACGCGCCGCCGGCCAGCACGGGGAGCGTCGCGGGCTGCTGCGGCTGACGGGCGCCGCGGCGCCCGCATGGGAGTTCCGGATGCCCGAAAGCGCTGCGACAAACGACTGCGCGAGCCACCGCGCGGCGGTTCGCGCCTTCGTCTGGAGGCTCGTCGGCGACGAGGCGCTCGCCGACGACCTCACGCAGGAGGCGTTCTTGCGCGCGCAGAAGAGCGAGGCCGGCTTGCGCTCGGCGTCGTCTGCGAAGAGCTGGCTGTTCGCGATCGCGCTCAACGCCGTTCGCGATCACTATCGAGCGGGCGCGCGCGGGCCCGCGACCGCCCCGGAGCCCGCGATCGTCGAGCGGCTTCCCGCCGGCGACGATACCGAGCACGCCCTGCTCTCGGCCGAGATGTCGAAGTGCGTAATCGAGTACGTGATGCAGCTTCGCGACCAGCAGCGCGAGGTCGTCGCCATGCACGACATGGTCGGGCTCACGCACGCCGAGATCGCCCTCATCCTCGGCGTCTCCGAGGCGAACTCGCGCGTCCTGCTGCACCGTGGGCGCGCGGCGCTGCGGAAGCGGCTCGAGCGCGACTGCATCCTCACGCCGGGAGACCGCATTGCCTGCGAGCGGAAACCCGGCTCGTGCGCGTGAGCGGGCAGACGGGAAGGCGGCCCGCCGAGTAAAGGCGCGCCCAAGCCGGCTCCACCACCTGGTGTTCGAAACGCGGGACGTCGCTCCGGCGAAGCCCGACGCCGCGCGCTTCGCTCGAGGGATTGGCTTGCTAAGCTTCCCGCAACGCAGTCTGGTGAAGGAGCGCGGGACTTGCCCGAGCGCGAGCAGGAACACTTCGAGCGCCGCCTCATCCAGATCCAGCGCCTCGCGCGCATCGGGTTCTGGGAGATCGATTTCACGTGCGAGACGACCCGCTGGTCCCGGGCCTTCTACCGGATCTTCGGAATGGAGCCCGGCGCGCTCCCGCCGACCCGCGACACCCTGGAGACGCTGCTGAGCTCCGATGATCTCGCCGCGCTCGACGCAGCCCTCGCGCGCGCGCGGGAGACGGGCGCCCTCGAAGGCGTCGTGCTGCGCCTCGCGCTCTCGAACGGCGACGAGCGCAGGATCGACCTTCGCGGCGAGGTCGAACGCGACGCGCAGGGCCAGCCGCTGCGGCTGTTCGGCATCGCGATCGACGTCACCGACCAGCTGTCCATCCAGGATGCGATGCGCGAGAGCGAGGCGCGGCTGGGCGATGCGAACCGGATGCTCCAGGCCGTCCTCGACGCGACGCCGGTGCGGTTCTTCTGGAAGGATCTGAACCTCCGCTATCTCGGCTGCAACACGAAGTTCGCGAAGGACGCGGGATTCGAACGTCCGGAGCAGCTGCTCGGCCGGGACGACTTCGAGATGGGCTGGATCGATCAGGCGGAGCTCTACCGCGGCGACGACCGGACCGTGATCGGTACCGGCAAGGCAAAGCTCAACTACGAGGAGCCGCAGACGACCCCCGACGGGAAGACGATCTGGCTGCGCACCAGCAAGATTCCACTGCGCACCGCGGAAGGGGACATCTTCGGCGTCCTCGGCACCTACGAAGACATCACGGACTACAAGCGGTTGCAGGAGGAATCGCTTCACCGGGAGAAGCTCGAGGCCATCGGTCGCCTGGCCGGCGGCATCGCACACGACTTCAACAACCTGCTGACGATCGTGCTCGGCAACGTCGAGGTCGCGCTGGCGCACCTGAAGTCCAACCGGTCGCCGGTGGGGCCGCTCGCGGCGATCGAGACCTCCGCCAAGCGCGCCGCGAACCTGACCGCCCAGCTGCTCGCATTCGCGCGCAAGCAGATCATCAAACCCCGCGTCGTCAACCCAAAGGAGCAGATCGAGGTCGTGCAGCGGCTGCTCGAGCCGCTGCTGGGAGAACACATCAAGCTCGAGATCTCGACTGCCGAGCCGAGCTGGCTGATCCAGATCGACCCGGGCCAGTTCGAACAGCTCCTGGTGAACCTCGCGGTCAACGCGCGCGATGCGATGCCGGACGGCGGAACGCTCTCGATCGCGACCGACAACGTGATCCTGCGCGACGACTTCCACGCCGAGCACCCGGAGGTGAGCCCGGGCCCCTATCTTCGGGTCACCGTTCGGGACACCGGATGCGGGGTGGAGCGCTCGGCGCAGGAGCACGTCTTCGAGCCCTTCTTCACCACCAAGGCCAGTGGAAAGGGCACCGGCCTCGGCCTCGCAACCTGCCACGGCATCGTCAAGCAGAACGGCGGGCACATCGCTCTGAGCAGCACGCCCGGCAAGGGCACGACCTTCGAGATCTACCTGCCGCGCGCGGAACCGGTGGACGACAAGCGCGAACCCTCGCCGCAACTCGAACTCGCGCGACGTGGAGACGAGACGATTCTGCTGGTCGAAGACGAGGAGGCCGTGCGCAGGCTCGGCGCGGAAGCGCTCGAGAAGCTCGGCTACACGGTGATCTCCGCCGCCGCCGGCAGCGAGGCGCTCGACCGCGCGGCGCGCTTCGACGGCCGAATCGACGCGCTCGTCACCGACGTCGTGCTGCCGGACATGCGCGGGCCGGAGATCGCAAAACGGCTGAAGGCGGAGCGCCCCGACATCGCCGTGCTCTTCACCTCGGGCTATGACCACGACGCGATCGCGCGCCACGGCGTGCTCGAAAGCAACGTCAACTTCCTGCAGAAGCCCTATACGCTCGCGAAGCTCGGGGAGACCGTGCGGCGCGCGCTCGACACCCACTGAGTCGGAACCCGCCGCGGCCGATGGGCCGCGGTTGACGGCCGCCCGGATTCGACGCGATCATCGCGGCCGCAGAGGCAGCGCAGCGGAGCGCCCTTGAGCGAGCGGACCTTCGAGCACTTCGACGCGCAGATCGCGGCCGGCCTGCTGCGACCCGCGGACGGCTTCGGCGGTCTGCCCCAGTACCTGGCGATCCGCCACACGGAGCTCTCCGCGGGTCGCCTCGTGGCCGAGATGGACGCGCGCGAAGAGCTGCTCACGCCCTTCGGCAACCTCCACGGCGGCTGTCTGTCCGCGTTCGTCGATCACTGCCTGGGCGTCGTCTTCTACCCGATCATCCCCAAGGGCGCCTGGGTGGCGACGACCGAGTTCAAGCTCAACTTCGTCAAGCCGGTATCGGGGGGGGCCTGCCGCGCGACCGCCGAGGTGCTGGCGCTGGCCAAGCGCAGCGGGGTCGCCCGCATCGACGTCGCAAACGGCGAGCGCCTGGTGTGTGCCGCCCAGGGCACGGTCACGATCGTCCTACCGAGGACCTGAAGCAAGCGGCGCGGCGTGCCCCGAGAACCGGCGCGGCAACCCACGAGAACCGACGCGCCGTCCCCGGAGATCCGACGCGAGATCCCTCGAGAAGCGAAGCGGCATTCCCCGAGGCGCGAAGCGGTATCCGGTCATCCGACCCCGCAGGCGTGCGACGCGCGTGCGGCGGCCACCGCGGAAAATTCGCGCAGCGCGATCCGCGGCGCGCTCGAACGCCGACCAACCTGCTAGCCTCCGGCTCCGAGGCGCCGTCCACCCATTCGAACCCGAGGTTGCCATGTCCGAGCGCACGATCTCCGAGCTCTCCTTCAATCGGTACTGGGTCGATCTCGCAGCGCGCAGCGTCCGCTGCGAGAAGCTCGCCTGTGAAGACGTCGAGGACCTGCTCGGTGGCATCGGGCGCGGCTTCAAGCTGCTCGAAGCGCATCGCATCGACGACGCCTACAGCCCGAACGCCGCGCTCGTGATGAACCTCGGCGCGCTCTCCGGCACGTCCCTGATGACCGGGCTGCGCACCTTCTTTCACGCATTCTCGCCCCTCAAGCGCTCGAGCAGCGGTCTGCCCGCCGCGATGTGGAGCGCGGGCAGCGGTAAGTTCGGCACCAAGCTGCGCTTTCTGGGCGTCGACGAGGTGATCTTCAGCGGGCGCTGCCAGGGACCGACCGCGCTGCGCATTGCGCGCCCGCAGGAAGCCGGCGAGGCGGCGTTCTCGTTCGAGGATGCGACGGCCCTCGTCGGGCAGAGCACCAACGCGAAGATCCAGGCCCTGCATCGGCAGTATCCCGACGCGCACTTCGCGGTGATCGGGCCGGCCGGCGAGAGCTACGAGGCGGTCCGCTACGCGGCCATCGCGCTGTCGACGGAAAACCAGCTCAAGAGCGGCGATCCGAAGGCGCGCTACTGCGGGCGCGGCGGGATGGGTGGCGTGATGGGATCGAAGAACCTGCTCGCGATCATCGCCGACACGCCGGACCGCAAGCTCGAGCCCCCGGCCGGGGTCTTGAAGCGAATCAACGCCGTCGTGGGCACGGGCGACGGCAGCCGGCGCTTCCGCGACGCGAGCGCGGGCGGCGCGGGCGGAACCTGGGCAAACGCCGAGGCGCTCAACCCCTACCACGCCATGCCCGAGTACAACTTCATGCCGACGGGCACGGACGTCTCGGTGCCCCTCTACCGCACCAACCTCGAGAAGAGCGAGCGCTTCGCGATCAAGGCGGAGGCGTGCTTCCGCTGCGGGATCCGCTGCCACAAGAACCTCTACGAAAAGCAGAGCGGCGCCTTCCGCGCCAAGTTCGACTACGAGCCGTTGGTGCTCCTCTCGTCGAACATCGGCGTCTTCGACGTCGACGCGATCTGCGAGCTCGTGGAGCTCACCGATGAGCTCGGGCTCGACGCCATCTCGTGCGGGGTCACGCTCTCCTACGCGATGGAGTTCAATCGGCGCCACGCCGATTCGGGCAAGAGCATCGCCGGGGGGCTCGCCTACGGCGACGCCGCGGCGGCGCGGCAGGTGATCGACGCGATCGGCAATGGAAAGCTCCCGGAGCTCGGTCAGGGAACGCTGCGTCTGTCCGAAGCGCTCGGCGAGCCCAGCTACGCGATGCAGACCAAGGGCGTGGAGTTTCCCGCCTACCTGCCGCAGACCAACCCGGGCTACCCGTGGGCGCTGGCCGGCGGGCACATGTCGATGCGGACCTACCTGCTGCTGCTGAACGAACGCGAGACCGGCATCGACTACTGGGTGGATACCATCACGAGCCCCGACCGCGGCTTGAGCATCCTGCGCGACGACCTGATCGGAATCTGCAAGTTTGCCGGGCTCTCCAACGCGGACGCCTCGGAGGCCATCGGCCACGCGACGGGCGTGGCGATCTCCGAAGAGGACCTGCGCGGCGCGCTGCTGCGAACCTTCCTGCGCGGCTATCGGCTCGAGAGGCTGCAGGGATTCGCCGACGGCGACTACCAGCTGCCCGCCGACGCGCTCGAGAAGTGCGACGCCATCGACCTGCCGTACTTCATCAGCCCCGAATTCTTCGCGGAGCTGCGGGAAAGGGTGCTCGCGAGGTTCGACGCGCTCGTCGAGGCTAACCTCCCGACACCGCCGTGAAGAGCCGCAGCTCGTCGCCCGCGCCAACCCGCACGTCCGCGACCTCGCTGGGACGGAGCAGCGCGTCGTTGTGGATCAACGCGATGTGGGGCGCCAGCCCTCCCGAGGCGTCGAGCACGCGCGCGCCCAGCTCGGGGAACCGCGCGGCCAGGCCCGCGAGCAGCTCGGGGATGGTCTGGCCCTCGAGCTCGATGAAAGCGGCGCCACCGCAGTAGGCGCGCAGCGGCCCGGGCACGTGAAGGAGCGGCATCCCGTGGAATGCTAGCGGTTGTCGGCGCGCGGCTCCGCGCGGCCGATCGCATCGGCCGCCGCGGCGCCGGAGCCTTCCCGGGAGCGCTCGCGGCGCGCCGCGAGCGCGTCGATCGCCATGCGACGCCGCCGTTGAAGTTGTAGTCTGCGGGGCATGGAGAAACCGACCGAATCCAGACACGTCATCGGCATCTGCGGCGGCGCCGTCGCGGGCTCCGAAGCCGCGCGCCTGTTCGCCGAGCGCGGCGCCCTCGCGATCGTCTTCGAGCAGAACGCCCGCCCCTACGGAAAGATCGAAGACGGCCTGCCCCGCTGGCACGTCAAGCTGCGCGAGAAGGAGTACGCGCGCATCGACGAGAACCTGAGCAAGGAAGGCGTGCTGTTCGTCCCGCATACGCGCGTGGGGGAGGATCTCTCGTTCTCCGACGTGGCGGAGGAGATGGGCCTGACCGCCGTCATCCTGGCCACGGGCGCGTGGCGCGACCGGCCGCTGCCGATCGAGGGGATCGATCGATTCGTCGGCTGCGGGCTGATCTATCAGAACCCCCTCGTCCACTGGTTCAACCACTACCCCGAGCCGGATTTCGCGGGGCCGCACCTGGAGGTGCCCGACGGTGCGATCGTGGTGGGCGGGGGCCTGGCCTCGATCGACGTGGTGAAGATCCTGAACATCGAGATCTTCGGCCGCGCGCTGCGCGAGCGCGGCATCGAGGTGGACGCGGTCGCGATGGAGCAGGCGGGCATCGCAGAGACCCTCGAAGCCAACGGACTCTGCGCCGAGGCGCTCGGAGTCGCGGGCTGCGCGCTCTATTACCGGCGCCGGATGCGCGACATGCCCCTCGCGAGCGCCAAGACCTCGAACCCGGCCCAGCTCGAGAAGCTGGAGGCCACGCGCGTGCGCATCATGGAGAAGGTGATGCGCAAGTACCTCGTGCGCATGCAGGAGTGCTGCGCCCCCGTCGGGCTGATCGAGGATCGTGACCGGCTCGCGGGCCTGGTCTTCCGCAAGACCGCCGTCGCAGACGGCCGGGTGCGCGAGCTGGAAGGCTCCGACTTCGAGGCGCGCGCGCCCCTGGTGGTGAGCTCCATCGGCAGCATCCCGCAGCCGATCGAAGGGATACCGATCGAGGGCGACCTCTACCGATTCGATTCGACGGAGCGAGGCGCGCTGCGCGGCGTGCAGGGTGTCTTTGGACTCGGCAACGTGCTCACCGGCAAGGGCAACATCCGCGACAGCCGAATCAACGCGAGCGTGGTGGCCGAACGCATCATCGAAAATTTGCTCGGCGTTTCAGATGCGCCCGACTCGATCGACGACATGTCCGAAGCGCTACACCAGGAGTTTCGCGCCCGTGCCGAGCCGGTCGTCGATCGCGCACTCGCGGGCGCCAAGCTCTCGCCGGAGCAGATCGAGCCGATCCTGCAGCGCGTAGAAAAGCGCTGGAGCGAGATCGGCTACGGGGGCGACTATCGCGCTTGGATCGAGGCCAAGCGCCCCGCCTAGCGTCAGCCGCCCCGATCTGCCCCGGGATCGCCCCGAGCTTCGCCGCTAGCTCAACGCGGGTAGATCGCTCCCGCCTCGACGACGGCGAAGAAGTCGCGCGCGGCCCCGTTGGTGGCCTCGACGAACGGGTGGGGCCACGCGCCCATGCCGACGACGAACAGCATGCAGATCGCCAGGGCGAGCTTGAGGCTGCCCGGCGGGACGACGCGCGAGGGGTCGCGCGCCGGATGGATGTACATCGCGCGGACGATCTGCAGATAGTAGAAGAGCGCGACCACGGCGAGCACCGCGCCGAAGACGACGAGCCAACCGAGACCCGCGTGCCACGCGGCGATGAACACGTAGAGCTTGCCCCAGAAGCCGACCACGAACGGGATCCCCGCGAGCGACAGCAGGAAGAGCAGCATCGCGAGCGCCAGGCCGGGCGCGCGCCGCGCCAGCCCGTCGAAGCTCGCGAGGCTGTCGTCGCCGCCCGCGGCGGCCACGGCCTGCACGGTCAGGAAGGCCCCCATGTTGGTGACCGTGTAGCCGGCCGCGTAGAAGAGCAGCACGCCGAGGCCCTCGGCATTCGCGCCGGCGAATGCCATCAGCATGTAGCCGATCTGCGCGACGCCCGAGAAGGCCAGCAGTCGTTTGACGTTCGACTGCGGCAGCGCGAGCAGATTGCCGACGAGGATCGTCACGAATGAGAGCGCGACTACCGCCGGTACCCAGTCGCCGCTCCAGTTGCCGAGCCCCTGCAGGAAGAGCAGCGAGAGCACCGCGAAGCCCGCGACCTTCGGCGCCACCGACAGCAGGCTCACGAAGGGCGTCCCCGAGCCCTGGTAGGTATCGGGAACCCACATGTGGAAGGGCACCACGCCGATCTTGAAGCCGAGCCCCGCGATCACCAGCATCATGCCCAGCGTCGACAGCGGCGTCGGGTCGGCCGCGCCGAGCTCGGCGATGTTCGTCGTCTGCGCCATCCCGAACAGCAGCGATATCCCGAGCAGCGTCAGCGCCGTGCTCGTGATCCCGACGAGGTAGAACTTGAGGGCGCCCTCGGGAGTTCGCGGCCCACTCGCATCCTCGTCGTTCTTGTCGAACGCGGCGAGGATCGCGAGCGGCAGGCTCATCAGCTCGAAGCAGACGAGCAGCAGGATCAGATCCTGCGTGCCCGGGAGCAGCGTCATGCCGAGCAGCGAGAACAAGAGCAGCAGGTAGTACTCGCCCTGGCGCCTGGGGTAGCGCCGCTCGACGTGCTCCGACGAGCCGAGCACGGCGATGATGCCCGCGATCAGGAAGATGCGCTTGAAGAGCAGCGGCCAGGCGCCGCCCACGTACGCGCCGCCGATCGCGCTGCCGCTCGTGTCGAGCGCGAAGGAGGCCGCGAGCACGACGGCGAGAACCACCACGTTCAGCGCGGCGTGGCCTCGTCCGAGGCGCGGGAAGGCCAGGTCGACGAAGAGCACCAGCAGGATGCCGCAGGCCAGCAGCAGGTCGAGACCCAGCGGCGATAGATCCCCCCAGGTCATCGCGACTCCAACAGCTGGGTGAGCACCGCGAGGTATTCGGGCGTTGCGCGGTTGATGAAGTCCAGCACCAGCGAAGGCACGAAGCCGAAGAGCACGATGCAGCCGCCCAGAATCGCGAGCGCTCCCCACTCCGGCCCCTTCGCGTCACTCAGGTCGCGAAACTCCTCGGCGGGCCCCTCGCCCCAGAAGATGCGTCGCGCGGCGCGCAACACGTAGACGGCGGTGATCAGCGCGCCGAGAATGCCCGGGATCGCCCACCAGGGGTGGAGACTCTTCCAGGCGCCGATGAAGACCAGGATCTCGGCGACGAACCCCGCGGTGCCCGGGAGGCCGAGCGAGGACAGGCAGGCGAGCGTGAAGAAGCTCGCGACCCCGGGCATCAGCGCACCGAAGCCGCCCATCGACGGCATGTAACGGGTGTGGGCGCGCTCGTAGACGAGACCGACGAGCGCGAAGAAGAGCCCCGTCATCAGGCCGTGCGCGAACATCTGGTAGACCGCGCCGTTCCAGCCGTCGACCGTGAGTGTCGCGGCGCCCAGCATCACGATCCCCATGTGGCTCACCGAGGAATAGGCGACGACGTACTTGAGGTCGCGCTGACTCATCGCGGCGAACGCGCCGTAGAGGATGTTGACCACCGCGACGGTCCCGACGATCGGTGCCCAGACGATGGCGCCCTCGGGCATCATCATGAAGCCGACGCGCATCACGCCGAAGGCTCCGAGCTTCATCAGCACGCCGGCGTGCAGCATCGATACCGCGGTGGGCGCCGAGGCGTGCCCGTCGGGCGACCAGGTGTGGAACGGAAAGACGCCCGCGAGTGCCCCGAAGCCGAGCCAGCAGAGCGGAAAGCACCACAGCTGCAGCGTGCGGTCGTGATCGAACGCGCCGAGCACCTGCATGTCGAAGCTCCGCTCGCCCGTCGAGAGGTAGAGCGCGAGCATCACCGCGATGATCACCGCGGAGCCCACCAGCAGCATCAGGGTGAGCTTCATCGCGGCGTACTCCCGGCCGCCGATGTTGAACAGGCGCCAGACGAAGCGGAACGGCCCCGCCTCGGTGATCGCGTGGCTGCTGCCCCAGATCCCGATCAGCAGGTACATGGGCAGGACCGCGATCTCGTAGAACAGGAAGAAGATGAACAGGTCCTGCGTGACGAAGACGCCGAACACCCCGGTCACGAGCACCAGCAGCGTGACGAAGAAGCTCTTCGCGCGCTCCTCGAGCGACCAGCTCGCGAGCACGCCGCCCACGATCACCAAGCCGGTCAGCAGCAGCAGCGAAACGCTCCAGCCGTCGGCCGCGAAGCGGAACGCGATGCCGAAGGCCGGCGCGACGGCGTAGGTCTCGGCCATCTGGAAGCCGCCCGCGTCGAGGTCGTAGCGAAGCGCGACCACGCAGCTCGCGATCAGCGAATAGCCGGCGCCCGCGAGCGCGACGAAGCGCACGAGCAGGCGCCTGCGCTCCGGGACGAACAACAGGACGAGCGCCGCAACGAAGGGCGCCGCCACCACGCTGCTGAGCAACATCCCGCTCACCTCGAAAGCCCCCAGAACGCGATGACGACGGCGCCCGCGACGACCGCGTACACGTAGTCGCGGACGTTGCCCGTCTGGATGGCGCGCAGTCGGCGCCCCGACACGACCGTCGACCAGCCGATCAGGTTCATCAGGCCGTCGACCACGTAGCGGTCGAAGAATCCAACGGCGTCCGCAAACACCAGCGCGCCGCGCCGATACGCGAATTCGAAGAAGCGATCGACCGAGGCCGAGCGCGCGATCCGATCGATCGGCGCGAGGAAGCGGAACTGATGCGGGCTCAGGCGATGCGCGGAATAGATCGACCAGGCGAGCAACACGCCCGCGAGCGCGCAGGTCGTGCCGAGCATCCCCGACAGGCCCACGTGGAAGTGATACGACCCGCCGGACAGCGACGCGAAATCGGAGCCGAAGTAACCGATCGCGAGGGAGCCGGCGGCCAGCAGCAGCAGCGGGCCCGCCATGCTGGAGTCGCACTCGTGCGCGCGCTCAGCCGCGTCCGAGGCGGGGCCGAAGAGCGCCAGGAAGACCACCCGGCCCATGTAGAACGCGGTGAGGAACGCCGCGGCGATCAGCATCGCCCACGGCCCGAGCAGGCCCGCAGCGTGAACCGTTTCGAGGATGAGGTCCTTGCTGAAGAAGCCCGCGAGCCCCGGGATGCCCGCGAGCGCCAGCGCCCCGACGATGAACACCGTCGAGGTGAGCGTCATGCGGCGCGCGAGGCCGCCCATGTCGGACATCTCGTTGCTGTGGACGGCGTGGATCATGCTGCCCGCGGCCAGGAAGAGCAGTGCCTTGAAGAAGGCGTG
>JBFGGA010000088.1:0-13862 GCA_041579295.1 Myxococcota bacterium
CCGGCCACCAGCAGGACCTCGGCCCCGCGCCGCGCCGCCTCCGCGGCGACCGCGAACCCCATCTTGCCGGACGAGCGATTGCCCAGATAGCGGACGGCGTCGAGCGGCTCGCGCGTTCCCCCGGCGCTGACCAGGATCACCTCGCCCTCCAGGTCGCGGGTTCCGAGCAGCAGCTCGGCCTCCGCGGCGATCGCCTCGGGCGTCGACATCCGACCGGCGCCCTCCCACCCGCACGCGAGCTCTCCGACCTCGGGCCCGACCGCTCGCACGCCGCGTTGCCGGAGCACCTCCATGTTGTGACGCGTCGCGGGGTGCTCCCACATGTGGACGTTCATCGCGGGGGCGACGAGGACCGGCGCGCGGGTGGCGAGCAGCAGTGTGGAGACGAGGTCGTCCCCGAGCCCGCAGCTCATCTTGGCGAGCGTATTCGCGGTGGCCGGCGCCAGAATGACGAGCTCGGCCCAGTCCGCCAGCGCGATGTGGTCGATCTCTCCCTCCTGCGAGGCGTCGAAGAGGTCCGTCCGCACGGGCTGGCCGCTGAGCGTCTGCAGCGTCAGCGGCGCGATGAATTCGCGCGCCGCGGGCGTCATCGCACAGCGGACCTGCGCGCCCGCGCGGCGCAGGATCCGGATCAGCTCCGGGATCTTGTACGCCGCGATACCGCCAGTGACCGCGACCAGAATGCGCCGCTGCTCCATGGGCAAGGCCTTGGGAATTTCCTTTGTCGGTTGCGAGGTTAACGGAACCCAGCCAAGGCAACAACGAACCCGGCGCCAAGCCCGCCCGCGCGTTGGATCGCTCGGTCAGGTCGAGGAGCCCGCCCGCCCCAACTTCTCACTGAGCTTCTTGGCAACCACTTCCGGGACGAAAGCGTCCACGGAGCGGCCGAGTCGGACGAGCTCTTTGAGCCGGGAGGAGCTTACGTAGAGGTACTTCTGGTTGGACATCATGAACACCGTCTCCACCTCGGGGTAGAGATGCTTGTTCATCAACGCCATCTCGAACTCGTACTCGAAGTCCGACATCGCCCGCAGGCCGCGTATGATCACCTTGGCTCCGATCTCCATCGCGAAATCGACCGTCAGGCAATCGAAGGCGGTCACCTCGACTCGCGGTTCGTCGCCGAACACGGTTCGGAGCATCTCGAGCCGCTCCCCCTTGGTGAAGGTGTCCTGCTTCTCGATGTTGAAGGCCACGGCGACGACGAGACGATCGAAGATCTCGAGCGCCCGCTCCGCCAGGTCCAGGTGCCCGTTGGTGAGCGGGTCGAAGCTGGCGGGAAACAGGGCAACCCTTTCTCGACTCTCTCGATCGTCCATCTGATCTCCCTACGCCTTCCCGATCAGTCTTGGTCGGCGACGAACCGCGCCACGACCGTGTCTCCGTAACGCCGCTCGTCGACCGCGGACAGCCCCGCCACGCGCGGAGAAGGATGACGCCTGTCGCGCTCCAGCACCACCATAGCGTCTGGACACAGCACCGCGGCGTCGACCAGCGCCTCGAACGCCCGCGTCGGCTCGTCGGAGGCGTAAGGCGGGTCGATCAACACGAGGTCGAAACGCCGCTTCTCACGCCCGAGGCGGCGCACGACCGCGGGCACGTCCCCCTGAGCGACCGACGCCCCGGATGCGATTCCGAGCGCCGTCAGATTCGCCCGCAACACCGCCAGGACCCGCGGGTCCTTGTCGACGAACGTCACCTCCGCCGCCCCGCGCGAGATCGCCTCGATCCCGAGCGCACCGCTGCCCGCGTAGAGGTCGAGCGCGCGCACGCCCTCCAGGTTGCCGAGCCGGCCGAAGAGGGCCTCGCGCACCCGGTCGGAGGTCGGTCGAACCCCGCCGCAAGGAGCCCGAAGGCGTCGGCCCGACAGCCGCCCCCCGATCACCCGAAGGCGCTGACCCGCACCGCGCAAACCGTCCCCTCCACGCAGCGATGAATCGGCCGACACACTAGATTGATTCCAGGTTGGGGTAAACACCGATGACGGTCTCATTCTTGGGGTCGAACTGAGGGAAAACCACTAGCTTCACTTTCCTTTTTCACGCAGTCGCGGAAATTCGCGTGGTAAAAAGAACCATTCGAAATGATCACCCCGTCAACAACATGGTGTCGCGCGACATTTTCGTGCGGAACGAGAGCTTTTGCTATTGCGGTTGCCCGTCGCCGAACTTACACTTCGCAGGCTCGTCGGTGACGCGAATTTGTGATCTCGCTCGACGAGACTTCGAAACCAACGCGCTTGTCCCAGGCTCAGTCGAGAAAAGGTACAGCAAAGAGAAACACGCACCAAAATCGCCGGCCGCGACTCGAGTGACGGGAATCACGATCGCCGCCCAAGAGAGGGAGGCCGTGGTCGTAGAGCGCAAACCAGGAGAACCAGGCACATGGCATCAGCTGCAGTTTCTCGTCTCAAGCGGAAGCTTCCCGAAAGGCTCGCGACCGTGCGCGGAGATCGTTCGCAGCGACAGTTCGCTCGCGATCTCGGCGTGTTTCAGCAAAACGTCAACCGATACGAGAGTGGGACCACGCCCCACACGGACTTCTTGATCACGCTGGCGCTCAAGGAGAACATCTCGGTCGACTGGCTGCTCCTGGGCAGAGGCAAGATGCGCAAGGGGCGCTAGCCGACCCGAGCCAGGATCGAAGCGAAGGGCCCGGCCGCTACGGCCGGGCCCTTCTTCCAGCGCCCCGCCGCACCGGCCCCGGCCGCGCTCCACGGATTGCAGCGGCCCGGCCGCGGACCCCCCGCGCCGGCCAAAAGGGAAAAGAACTTCCCACACCCCGACCGGGCCGGGGACCTCCGCAGCCCGCATCCCATGTGCAGCTGACCCGCCAGGCGCCCGAATTCCATGGGGCGGCGCGGCCTCCCTCCGCCCGGGGCACGCTTCTTGCTCCCATCTCCCCTTGTCCGCGTCTCGCGCGGCTCCGGGTGGGGAGTTCAGGTGTACGTACTCGCGATCGTCACATTGGCGCTTTCGGCCGCAGATCACTGGACCACGTACCTGTGCCTGCGCGAGCCCATCGCGGGCTGGGAGGTCACCGAGGCCAACCCGATCTCGGATTGGCTCTTCGAGAACATCGGGCTCATCCCAGGCCTGCTCGTCGACAGCCTCGTGACGGTGTCCGCGGTGGTCTTCCTGCTCACCACGCGGCGCCTGCCCGCTCTCGCGAAGAAGGCCTTCTTCGGCCTCGTGGTCGCAACCACGGGCTACGCGGTGGTCAACAACTTCCGGGCGATCGAGGCCCTCGGAATCTCGCCGCTGGGGCTCGGGTGATCCGATGATTCGCCGATTGCTCGCAGCGCTGTCGTGCCTCACCGCCGGAATGCTCTCCTGCGGCCAGTTCGCGCTCTCGACGCCGCGCGAGCTGCCGCCGGTCTCGCTCGCCGCGCCGCCGTCCGCCGCCGATCGCGCTGCGGACCCGATGAAGCCGGCCATCGAGCAGGCCCGCCAGTACCTGATGGAGCGCCGTTCGGGACTGAGCGATCGCGAGATCGCGGAAGTCGCCGCCGTGATCGTACGCGAGGCCGGGCTGCGCGGACTCGACCCGAACCTCGTGTTGGCCGTGATCCACATCGAAAGCCGCGGCAACGCGTTCGCGCTCTCGCCGGTGGGCGCGATGGGGATGATGCAGATCATGCCGCCCACCGGAGAGGAGCTCGCCGAGAAGCTCGACATCCCCTGGCGCGGGCCGCAGACCCTGTTCAATCCGATCCTGAACGTGCGGATGGGGATCGCCTACCTCGAGGAGCTCGAAGAGCGCTACGGCAGCCTGAAGACCGCGCTGGCCGCCTACAACTGGGGGCCGGGCCGCATCGATTCGCGCATCCGGCGCGGTCGCGCGCTGCCCGTCGTCTACTCCGGCTCGGTGCTCGCCGCCTATCGAGCGCCCTGATCGCGGCCCGGGCCGGCGGAGGCCTGGCCCCGCGTCAGCTCGAACGCGAAGCGATCCAGCGCGTGCATCGCGGCTTCGTCGCCGCCCGAAAATCCGTTCGCGAGGATCGAGAAGACGAGCGGTTCGCCGTCGCCGGACAGCGCGTAGCCGGAAAGCGAGGTGACGCGCGTGAGCAGCCCCGTCTTGGCCCGCACCCGGTGCGCGGCGCTCTCCGCGCGCTTCTCCAGGGTCCCGTCCGCAGCGGCGATCGGCAGCGCGGCGACGAACTCGGGGCCGAAGTCAAACGAAGCTCGAGCGCTGCGCAGCGCCGATACCAGCGAGCGCGGCGTCACGCGGTTTTGATACGAGAGGCCCGAGCCGTCCACGAGCTCGAGCCCGGCGACGTCGACGCCGAGCCGCTCGAGCTCCGCGCGCACGGCCGCGATGCCCGCCGACCAGCTCCCGACACCGGCGTGCCTCACGCCCAACGCCTTGACGAGCATCTCGCCCATCGCGTTGTTGCTGTACTTGAGAAAGAGCCGCACGACATCGGCGAGGCTCTGGCCCTCGAACGGGTGTAGCGCGACCATCGATTCGGGAACGGCCCCGAGGCGCGCCTCGCCCGCCACCGCGATTCCGTTCGCCTCGAGCTGCGCGCGCAGCACCGAGCCCGCGTAGCGGACCGGCTCCAACACGCTCCGGTGATAGATTTTCGGCGGGCTCGCGGCGCGGACGACGCCCGAGACGCGGACCACCTCGAACCCTCCCGAGCGGACGCGATCCACCGCGAGGCTCGTCGCGGCGTTCCGCTCGCCCGTCCGCGCGCGGTTGTCGAGGCGCAGGTGGGCCACCGGGGGATCCAGCGAGACCCGCACGGGATCGCCCGGCTCCGCACCCGCTTCCACGGTGGCCGAGAACGCGCTGTAGTTCGCGGCGAGCGCGGCGACCGGCCCGTGGTAGGCGCGCGCCGAGACCTGTCCCCAGCTCGGATGCCAGCGCTCGCCGTCGAACGCGCTCGCGTCGAGCAGCAGCCCGTTGCGGACGCTGCGAAGCCCGAGCCGGCGCAGGTCGGCGGCCAGGCGCCAGTACTGCTCGGAGGTCAGCGCGGGATCGCCTCCGCCGCGCACCGCGAGCACGTCGACGCTCCCCTGCGCGTCGGGGGGCGCGTCTGCGAAGACCTCGGTGACGAAGCGGTGCGCGGGCCCGAACGCCGAGAGCACCGCGACGGCGGTGAGGATCTTCAGGTTCGAAGCCGGGGTGAGCGCGCGGTCCGGCGCGCGCGCGTAGAGCACTCGGCCGTCGCGCGGCGCGACGACCCGCGCGCCGATGCTCGCGTCGCGCAGCGCGCGCTGACGCAGCGCTGCGTCGAGGCGCTGCGAGAGCGCATCCGCGGCGGCCGACCCCGCGAACAGCAGCGCGAGCAGCGCTGCGAGGGCGCTCTGGCTGCGACGCATCGCTCCTCTCCTCGCGTCTGCGCGCCGCCGCGGCGGCGCGGCTTCGCTTCGGATCCCTCCCGCCGAAGCGGCGTTCGAATCGCCCGAACCGGCGCTCGCTCGAGGCGCTCGAACCGGCCTGTCGGAGAAAGGACTCACTGCTGACGTCACGGGCGCCGAGAAGCTGGGGGCGCTTCCGGGATTGCGCTTGACGTAGCTCAGCTTATCCGGGAGCCTGCCGCGCAGCAAGCGAGCTCGGCGGAAGTCACCGGGGGGGTCGTGCTCAACGCGATTTTCATCGCGCTGCTGGTCGGCGCGGTCGTGACCGCGGCCGCGAACGGTCGGATGGCCGAAGTCAACGCGGCCCTGTTCGACTCCGCGCGCGAGGCCGTCAACATCGCACTCGGCCTGATCGGGACGATGGCGCTCTGGCTCGGCTTCATGCGCGTGCTGCGCGACGCGGGGGTGATGGCGTCGATCGCGCGCGCGCTCGCCCCGGTGATGCACTGGCTGTTTCCGGCGATCCCGCGCGATCACCCCGCGCTCAGCGCGATGATCCTGAACATGTCCGCGAACGTGCTCGGGCTGGGCAACGCGGCGACCCCGTTCGGCCTCAAGGCGATGCAGGAGCTGCAGAAGCTCAACCCCCACAAGGCGGTCGCGACCGATTCGATGGCGCTCTTCCTCGCGATCAACACCGCGGGGATCGCCGTTCTTCCGACCGGCGTGATGGCGATTCGCGAAAGCCTCGATTCGGCCAATCCCGGAGCGATTCTGCTCCCGTCGATCCTCGCCACCCTCTGCTCGACGATCACGGCGATCGTCTTCGCGAAGTTCCTCGCGCGGCGCAGGATCTTCGCGCTCGACCGCTACGTATCGACCTACCCCGAGGAAACCCGCGAGCAAGAGAGCGAAGTCGAGGAGATCGAACTCCCCGAGACCGCCGAAGGCAGCAGCCTGTCGCGCTGGGGCGTCGCGTTGATGCTCGCCGTCGGCGTCTGGATCGCCGCAATGATCTTTCGCGATCTGACCATCGCCGACGGCGGAACGAATGAAGCCGTCAAGGAGATCCTGAAGACTTGGCTGATGCCACTCCTCGCGGTTGGAATCGCGCTCTACGGATTGAGCGCGCGCGTCAAGGTCTACGAATCGCTGATCGAGGGCGCGCGCGAGGGCTTCCAGATCGTGGTGATGATCATTCCGTTCCTCGTGGCGATCATCGTTGCGATCGGCGTGTTTCGGGCGTCGGGAGCGCTCGACTTGCTCTTGCGTGCCGTATCGCCCGCGACTTCGCTGATCGGCTTCCCGCCCGAGGCGCTTCCGATGGCGCTCGTGCGCCCGCTCTCAGGGGGTGGCGCAATGGGCGTGATGACCGAGACGATGCAGGTCTACGGACCGGACTCCTTCATCGGCTATCTGGTCTCGGTGCTCAACGGCAGCACCGAGACCACCTTCTACGTACTCGCGCTCTACTGCGGGAGTATCCGGCTGCGCGCCACGCGCCACGCGGTCTTCGCGTGCATCGCGGCGGACATCGGCGGCGCGCTCGCCGCGCTGTTCTGGTGCCGGGTATTCTTCTGAGCCGCGACGCGAGGGCGGTGTCGATCTCGGCGACCGCGCGAGCCGAGCATCCCGGGTGAGCGAACGCCGATCCAAGCGAGGTGAGTCCGTGCCGCGCAGGCGATCCGACGCGGAAGATCGCGGGCGCCGAAGCCCGACGAGCCGCGAAGCCGACGCGATCATCGCAGAGCTCGTCGGCGCGCGCTTCGGGGTCGGAGTCGCGCGAATCGAGCCACTCGCGGCCGCGCTCGGCTTTCGAAAGTTCTCGAGGGTCTGGCTCGAAACCAATGAAATCGCGGAAGAATCGACTCCCAGAACGCTCGTCGCGCGGGTCGAGAGCGGAGAGGATCCGAGGCGGCGAAGCGCGGGCCTGCCGCCCGAGCCGCCGCTCGAGCCGATCCGTGCGCTGCTCGAAGCGGAGGGCCTGCCGGTGCCGCGGCGCTACGCGGGCGACGCCGCGCGCGGCGGCGAGCTGCTCGAGGACCTCGGCGACGCGTCGCGCGCGGACCGCGCGCGCGCCGCCAGCCGCGACGAGCTCGAGCGCCTCTACGCCGAGGCCTGCGCGCTGCCGGCGCGACTCCAGCGCATCGAGCCGCGCGCCGAGGTCGAGAACTTCCGGCGCCACCTCGACGCGGCGCACTTCCGCCACAAGGCGCAGCAGTTCGCCCGCTGGAGCGTCGCGGGCGATCGCGGCGCGAGCCCCGCGCAGGCGGCGGTGGTCCGCGAGGCGTTCGAGCGCATCGCCCGCATCGCGCGCGACGCGCCGCAGCGGCTCGCCCACCGCGATCTGCAGAGCGCCAACCTGCACGTCGTCGAGCCGTCCGGTCGGTTTGGCGGCGCCCCCCCGCAGCGCACCGAATCCGCCGCGCAGGCCCCCGACGAGGCCGCGGGCGCGCGCGGCGATGCGCCGCACGACGCCTCGCGCGCATGCGGCGCGCGGCTCGTGATGATCGACCTGCAGGGCGCGCTGCTCGCGCCACCCGAATACGACCTGGTCTGCCTGCTGCGCGACTCCTACGTCGAACTCGACGACGCCGCGTTCGAGGCGCAGCTCGCGCGCGCGCGCAGCGCGCTGCCCGACCCCCCGGACGAGGAGAGCTTCCGACTGCGCTTCGACCTGCTCACGCTCACCCGCAAGGCCAAGGATCACGCGCTGTTTCGCGCCGCGGCCGCGGAGCGCGGAGACGAGCGCTACCTGCGGTACCTTCCGACGACGCTGCGCTACCTCCAGAAGGCGTCCGGTCGAGTGGCGTCGAAGCTCAGCGAATACAGCGACTTGAAAGACTTGATTCAAGCGATTCCGGAGCCTTCGTGAGGGCGATGATCGTCGCCGCGGGGCTCGGAACCCGGCTGCGGCCGCTGACCGATCTGCGCCCGAAGCCCGCGCTGCCCGTGCGCGGCGTCCCGCTCATCGCCTACGCGCTCGCGGCGCTCGCGCGGCACGGCGTGACGGAGGTCGTCGTCAACGTCCATCACTTCCCCGACGCGCTGATGGCGGCGGCGCGCCGCCACTGCCCGGCCGCGATCGAGCTGCGCTTTTCGATCGAGGCGGAGCTGCTCGAGACCGGGGGCGGCATCCGTCGCGTGGCCGACTTCCTGCGCGAGAGCGACCCGTGCCTGATCGTCGCGGGCGACATGCTCTTCGACGCGGACCTCGCCGGCTTGATCGCGACCCACCGCGCGCGCGGCGACGCGTGGACGCTGCTGCTGCGCGACGGCGACCCGCGCGCGCAGCGCTTCGGGACGATCGGAGTCGACGCCGCAAACCGCCTGCGGCGCATCGGCGCGCGCTTCGACCTCGGCGGCGAACGGCGGGCCGGCCTGTACGCGTGGGTCAACGTCGTCGCGGCGCGGGCCTTCGACGCGCTCCCCGAGCGCGAAGCCTTCAGCCACCTCGATCACTGGATCGCCCCGCAGCTCGTCTCGGGCGCCGAGGACATCCGGGGCGAGATCCTCGGCGCCCAGGAGTTCGTCTGGGAGCCCGTCGGAACGCCGTCGGAGTACCTCACCGTCAACCTCGAGCCGGCGCAGCTCTCCTACCAGGCGGCGATCGCCGACGCGCAGCGCGCGGGCGCGCGCGTGGACGGCGACGTCGTGATCGGTGCGGGCGCGCAGCTCGGCGCCGGCGTGCGCCTGCGGCGCGCGGTGGTCTGGGACGGCGAGCGCGTACCCGCGGGCTTCGAGGCGAGCGACGGCGTGTTCGCGGGGGGCGCGTTTCACCCGGTCGGCTGAACGCTGCGACGCGGATGGGCTGCCGGGGAGATCTCGCCCAACACGGCGGCGTGACGGGCGCCGGTGCAGCGGGGCAGGTGGTTCGGGATGCCGAGCAGCGCGTTGCGGCCCATCAGCGCGAACGCCATCGCCTCCGCGGCGCGCGCGGGCACGCCGAGCGCGTCGAACGGCGCGATCGAAACGCCGGGCAACGCCGCGCCGAGCGCCTCCATCAGCGCGGGGTTCTCCACGCCCCCACCCCCGACCAGCAGGCGCTCGACCGATCCGTCGATGAAGTCCCGCCGCGCGCGCGCCACCGCCTGCGCGGTAAACGCCACGAGGGTCGCGACGAGATCGTCGTCCGCGCGGCCCGCGCCGCGCGCTTCGCGCACCAGGGCTTGCGCCTGCGCGGTCCCATAGCGCTCGCGACCGGTGGACTTCGGCGGCGGCCGGCGCAGGAACTCGTCGTCGAGCAGCCGGGCCAGCAGCGCCTCGTCGACGCGACCCCGCCGCGCGCGCGCGCCGTCTCGATCCATCGACTCCCGGCCCTCCGAGCAGAGCGCGACCACGCCGTCGATCAACGCGTTCGCGGGCCCCACGTCGAAGGCCTGCACGTCGTCCGCGCGGCCCCCCTTCGGCAGCCAGGTGAGGTTCGCGATGCCGCCGAGGTTGAGCGCGAGCCGGCTCTCGGCGGGATCCGCGAGCGCGGTGAAGTGGAAGAACGGCGCGAGCGGCGCGCCTTCGCCGCCCGCCGCGAGGTCGCGCGAGCGGAAGTCGGCGACGGTCGTGCAGCCGGTCCGCTCGGCGATTCGCGACGGATCCCCGATCTGCAGCGTCGCGCCCAGCTCGGGGTGGTGGGCGACCGTCTGGCCGTGGGACGCGATCGCATCGACCGCGGCGAGCGGGATGCGGATCTCTTCGGCGAGCGCGATCGCCGACTCCGCGAAGCGCTCGGCGAGCAGCGCGTCGAGCGCCGCGAGCTCGCGCAGCGCGGTCTCCGGCGCCACGCGTCCGGCCGCGAGGCCGTGGATGCGCGCCTGCAGCGAGGCGGGAAAGGGGTCGCGGCGAAAGCCGACCAGCTCGAACGGCCTCGGCGCGCTCCCCGCCGGCCACTCGACGAGCGCGGCATCGACCCCGTCCGCGGAGGTTCCCGACATCAGTCCGATCACGCGCATGCGGTGAGCCTACCCCGTCGGCCGGCGGCGATTGACAGCCCGCGCGACTGCCGGAACCATTCGGCCGTCCATCTTCCCAGCTCGGGGGGATGATCCTCACACCGTAGCGGAGATTCGCGCATGAAGGATTCGTCACGGACCCAGGGCGGTCTGATCTGCGTCGCCGTCGCCATCGTCGGGGCCGGGTTCCTGCTCGGCCTGCTCCAGCAGAGCTACTGGGCGCTCGCCATTCCCGTGGCCGCCCTGGTCTTCTTCGCCCTCGGCCTGACCTTCTGGGTCGGCTACACGATCGCGACCATCCAGATCGAGCCCGCGGACGAGATCGAATCGCCCGGCGTGGGAGAGCCGAGCGAGCCCCCGAGCGACGCCCTCCGCTGAGCGGTCATGCGCATCGCGCTGCTCAGCTATCGCGGAAACATGTACTGCGGCGGCCAGGGGATCTACGCCGCGGCGCTCGCGCGCGAGTGGAAGCGCGCCGGTCACGACGTCCACGTCTTCGCGGGCCCGCCCCTGCCCGAGCTCGCGCCGGACATCCCGCTTCACGTGATTCCAAACGACAACGTGTTCGGCCAGGAGCACCCCGATTTTCTCGACCCGGCGTCCCCGTTCTCGCTGCTCAAGCCGTTGAGCCTCTGGGAGCTCGGCGTCTCGCGCGTCGGCGTGTTCCCGGAGATGCAGACGTTCGGACTGCGACTGATGCTGCGCTGGCCCCGCATCCAGCGACGCCACCGCTTCGACGTCGTCTTCGACAACCAGTGTCTGAGCTGGGGCCTGCTCGCGATCCGCGCGATGGGCGTGCCCGTCGTCTCGGTGATCCACCACCCGCTCCACATCGATCGCGAGGCCGATTTCGCGATCGATCGACGGCTCGCCAAGCGCATCAAGCGCACGCTCTACTTCCCGCTGTGGATGCAGCAGCGCGTCGCGCCGAGGCTCGACAAGATCGTCACGGTCAGCCACGCGTCGAGAGCCGCCATCGAGCGTTACTTCGGAATCCCCGAGAAGGACGTCGCGGTGGTCTACAACGGGACCGACGCGGACACCTTCCGGCCGATCGCAGGCGTCGCGAAGCGCGAGGAGCTGATCTTCGTCGGGCGAACCGAAGATCGCAAGAAGGGCATCGGCACGATGATCGAGGCGCTCACCCGGCTGCCCGACCGCGTCCGGCTGAAGATCATCGATGGGCGGATTCCCGACGACGGCCTGGTGCCCAGGGCGATTCGCCGCTACGGGCTCGAGGCGCGCGTGACGATCATCGACCGGATGCTCGACGTCGAAGAGCTCGTCGAGCAGTACTCGACCGCGCGCATCGCGCTGGTGCCCTCCTTCTTCGAGGGGTTCGGATTCCCGGCGAGCGAGGCGATGGCGTGCGGGCTGCCCGTCGTCGCCAACGCGGTGGGAGCGCTTCCCGAGATCGTCGGCAGCGATGGCGAAGCCGGCCGCCTGGTGCCCCCGCGCGACGCGCGCGCGCTCGCCGACGCGATCTCCGACATCCTGTCCGAGCCCGAACGCGCCGAGCGATTGGGTCGCAACGCGCGCCGGCGCATCCAGCGCGCGTTCCGCTGGAGCGAAGCCGCGGGGCAGCTCGCCGGCGTTCTCGAGGAGGCGATTCGTGCTGCTCACCGTCGATCTCGAGCGGCTTAGGGTTCGGCCCGGCGAGCGCGTCCTCGACGCGGGCTGCGGCGAGGGCCGGCACTGCTTCGGCGCGCTCGCGCGCGGCGCCCACGTCGTGGGCCTCGACCTCGACCGCGCCGCCCTCGCGCGCAGCGCCGGGGAGCTCCGCAAGCGCGCCGCCGCGTGCGGGCGACTGGGCGCGATGATCCGCGGGGACGCGTTTGCGCTGCCGTTCGCGGACGGCAGCTTCGACAAGGTCGTCTGCTCGGAGGTCATGGAGCACGTCCACGACTACCGCGGAGCCGCCCGCGAGCTGGCTCGGGTGACGCGGCCCGGTGGCCAGCTGGCGGTCACGATTCCGACCGCCACGAGCGAGCACCTCTACCTGCGCCTCGGCGACGACTACTTCGAGTCCCCCGGCGGACACATCCGCATTTTTCGACCGCGCGAGCTCGCGCGGGGGCTCGCGGAAGCGGGGCTCGCGACGATCGGGGTCGGCTTTGCCCACGCGCTGCACACCCCCTATTGGGTGCTCCGATCCGTCGCGGGCCTGCCGCGCGCGGACGAGAACGCGCTCGTCGAGCTTTACCGGCGCTTCCTGCTGCTCGCCACGCAGTCGCGCTTCCTCGCGCGGCTCGAGGGCGTGCTCAACTACTGCTTCCCCAAGAGCCTGATTCTCTACACCGAGAAGCGACTTCCAGCCGCGCGCGGCGGGGCGCCGAGATGAGGCGCGCGGCGCCGCACGCGGCGGACGCCGGCGTGGCGCGCGCGCGGACGCCCGCCGGCGGCGAGGCGCGGGCGGCGCGGCTTCGGATCTGCTTCATCGCCTACCGCGGCAACATGCACTGCGGGGGCCAGGGGGTGTACCTCTGGTCTCTCGCGCGCGAGCTCAGCCGGCTGGGCCACCGCGTGGACGTGCTCGTCGGGCCGCCCTACCCGGATCCGATGCCGTTTGCGAACTCGGTCGCGGCCGTGCCCAACGAGCAGTTCTGGGGGAAGTGGTTCCTCGCGCAGCGGCAGCGGCTGCTCCCCCAGCCGCGCCCCTGGCGGATCTTCCAGCCGCTGAACTTCTACGAGCTCGCCGCCAGCTACCTCGGCTTCCTGCCCGAACCCTTCGCGTTCAGCGCGCGCGCGTTTCGCGAGATCGCGGCCCGGCTGCGCGGCGGAACGCGCTACGACATCGTCCACGACATCCAGTGCCTCGGTTACGGAATCCTCGGGATCCGCAAGCTCGGCGTGCCGGTCGTGACCACGGTCCACCACCCGCTCACGGTCGACCGGCGCACCTCGTTCGATCGCGACGAGAACCTGCGCGAGGCCATCGGAACGATGAGCTTCTACCCGGTGGCCATGCAGGGCTACGTGGCGCGGAGGCTCGACGGCGTGTTCACCTCGTCGACGGTGAGCGCGCGCGAGATCCGGCGCGACTTTCGCGTCGCGCCCGAGCGCATTCGGATGGTCGCCAACGGCGTCGACACGGAGCTCTTTCGGCCGGATCCCGGCGCCTCGAGGGATGCGAACGAGATCCTCTGCGTGGGTCGAGCCTCCGATCCGAACAAGGGGATCGGGAATCTCGTCGAGGCGCTCGCGCGGCTCCCGGAGCACCTCCACCTCACGCTCGTCGACGCCGATCACCCGAACAACCCCGCGCGGAAGCGAGCGCGGCAGCTCGGCTGCGAGCACCGCGTGCGCGTCACGGGCCGCATCGACGGCGACGAGCTCGTCCGCCGCTACCAGCGCTGCGCGCTCGTGGTCGTTCCGTCCCGCTACGAGGGGTTCGGATTGCCGGCGGTCGAAGCGATGGCGTGCGGCACCCCGGTCGTCGCCTGCGCGGCGGGCGCGCTGCCCGAAGTCATGCGCGCGGCCGGCGGCGGCGTGCTGGTGGCGCGCGACGATCCGGGCGCGCTGGCGGCGGCGATCGCCGAGCTCGCGGCGCGCCCCGAAGCGCGCGCGGTGCTCGGCAAGCGCGGCTGCGCGGGCGTCGCGGACGCCTACG
>JBFGGA010000089.1:0-13736 GCA_041579295.1 Myxococcota bacterium
CTTCGGATCGATGCGCCACACCTCCTTGATCCCGGTTTCGAAGGTCTGCGGGTTCATGCCGTCGAGCTGGAACTCCGTGACGAGTTGTTTCGAAAGAGAGCCCCGAACCCCCTCGCCGAGGACGGTGATCTTGGCCAGGATGTCCATCCCCGGTTGGAAGGTGCTCTTGGGCTTGCCGTTCTTGTCGATGCCCATGTCGCCCGTTCGGACGCCGATCACCCGATTGCCCTCGGTGAGGATCTCGTCGCCGGCGAACCCGGGGTAGATCTCCACTCCGGCCTTCTCGCAGCGCTCCGCCAGCCACTTCGCGACCTTGTTCAACGAGACGACGTGATAGCCCTTCTTGCGAAAGCTCGGCGGGATGAGCGGGCCCGGCACGCTGATCTTTCCCTTCGGATGGAAGATCCAGAAACCCGCATAGTCGCACACGTACTCGGTCGGAAAGCCGTCCTCGGCGAAATCCGGCGCGAGCTCGCGAATGCCCCGCGGATTCATCACCGCGCCCGAGAGCATGTGATCGCCGACGGCCGCTCCCTTCTCGAGGATCAGCACGCTGGGCGGTTCGATCGGCGTCTTGCCTTCGGATTCGGCGCGGCGGTTGAAAGCCTCGACCTGGTTCATCAGATGCAGCGAAGCGGCCAGCGAAGCCGGTCCCGCGCCGATGAAGAGGACGTCGACCTCCATGCTCTCCCGTTCGATGGGGCTCATCTGGACCTCCGTACTTCGCCGCCGCTCGGCGGCGCGCCAACCCGAACGCCGCGTGCGGCGAATCCGAGTGCGGCGAACGCGATGGAAAGTCGAAAATAGGCGAACCCGGGCACTCGTCGCCAGAAGCGATCTCCCGCGGCCCGACCGCGCCGCGAGGCCGAACCGCGCAGGAGCGACGCGAAGCTCGGAGACGGATATAATCGCGAGATGGAGAGCGAACCGGCCAGCCTGGTCGACATCCTGCGTGAATTCCTCACGGCCCACGAGCAACTCGATGCCATCGCCGACAGATTCAAGCGGGACGAGCTCGCGTTCTCGCATCTGCAGGAGTTCGTCGGGGACGGCGAGAAGAGCGTGCTCTTCCGCCTGAAGGAAAAGTGTCACGCGTTGTTCCGGCCGGAGGCCGGCGGTGCGGAAATCGCGCGGCCTCGGGAAGCGCTCTTCGATCTCGCCATCGGTTCGCTCTTTCACGAGGCGATGAAGTTTCGCGAGGACTTCTACCAGCGCGAGGTATACGGCCCGCGGGTGCGATCGCTGCAAGCCGAAGCCGGCGCCCAGGCCGATGGATTGTTTCGCGAATTCGAGCGGATCCTGTCGGCCGTCTCCGCGCGCCTCGAGAACGGCCTGGCCGAGACGCAGTCCCTGATGGCCCAGTCGTGGGATCAGCTCCGCGTGCTGCTGTCCGAGCAGGGCGCAGAGGGATTCGTCACGCGTTTTCTCGTCGAGCGAGGCGATACGCTCGATCGGCTGGGACCCGGATTGGAGGCGCTTCTCGCGGCAATCCACGGCGACGCGGCCTCGGGCTACGTGGTGGCCGGCCGGTCCTATCTCGCCAGCGGCCACTACGAGAGCGCGCAGCGCGTGCTCGCCAGGGCCCTGGAACGCGGCGGCGATCGCGACCAGATCGCACAGCTGTCCGCCTACGCGCGCGGAATGGCCGCGTACCTCGCCGGGAACTACCCCGAGAGCCTGGTCGGTCTGAACGAGTGGGTGGAATCGGGCAGCGCCGGTGACGACGCGCTCGTGAACCTCGCCCACTCCGCGGTATCCAGCCTCGCGCGCCTGGTGGAGGGCGACGATCGCGATCGGACCCTCGAGTCAGCGGCGAATCTTCTCGCAAAGCTCCACTAGCCGATCCGCGAAGGCCCGACGCCAACGCCGCGAAGCCGCCGCCGCGCCGGGCGCGCGCGTCACGCGCCGGGCGCTCGTTCCCTGGCCGCAAAATACAGCCATCCGCCGAGACCGAACGCGATCAGGCCCAATCCGATCCACTGCGGCTCGGTCATTCCCAGTGCGACGACGGGGTTCACGCGCCAGTTTTCGATCGCGATCCGACCCAGGCCGTTGAGCGCCACGTATTCGCCGAACAGGAATGGGCTGCGCTTGCGGCGCCACCAGAGCAGGGCCGCCACCGGAAGCAACCAGGCGACCTCGTAGAGCTGCGTGGGGTGTACGGGCTGCTGCGTGGGTGGCGCGCCTTCCGGGAACCGCACGCCCCAGGGCAGGTCCGTGACGCGACCGTAGTCGTCGCCCACCAGAAAGCAGCCGATGCGCCCGATCGCCTGCCCGATCGCGGCCGCCACCGCCGCGCAGTCGGCGAACACCTTGACGGGAATCCGGTGGATCCGGCAGCCGATCGCACCGAAGACGGTCGCGAGGATCAGGCCGCCGTACCAGGTGATGCCGTCGCGGGCGAAGAACAGCTCGGAGAACGGTCGATCGTCGCGGATGGAGACGTCCACCGCGAAGTAGAGCTTCGAGCCGAGGATCCCCCCGGCGATCACGTAGAGGAGCATCGTGCTCGCCTGCTCTCGGTCGAGCCCTTCTTCCGCCATCCGCACACCGGTGATCCAGGTGCCGACGAGGAACGCGATCGCGAGCATCAACCCGAAGGTGCTGACCGTGAAGCCGAAGATCGTGAACAGCTCGGGATGCATGAGCCGGCTCAGGCTACGGAATGGGCCGGTGCGGAGCAAGGCAACCGCTGGGGGCTGCCTGCTGGCTACTGGCGCTGCCTACTGCCGGCGCTGAAAGGTGACGTGGAACGTCGTGCCGCATCCGCTGCGGCTGTCGACCCAGGCGCGACCGCCGTGCGTCTCGGCGATCTTCTTGACGATCGCGAGCCCGATGCCGGCGCCCTTTCGCCCGTCGCGCCGCGGCCCGAGGCTCTGGAAGGCCTCGAACACCTGCTCGTGGTGCTTCGAGTCGATCCCGCGTCCGGAATCGCTCACGGAGATGTGGCAGAAATCTCCCTCCTCGAAGATCGAGACCGCGATGCGCGGGCGCTCGCACGCCCCCATGTGATCGATCGCATTCCCGATCAGGTTCGAGAAGACCTGGTAGAGCCGGGTGCGATCGCAGAACACGAGCGGCGGCTCGTGCGGAAGCGCGAGTTCGATGCCGGCGACTTCGAGCCGCGGTTTGAGCTCCGCCTGCAGTTGTTGGAGCACGGTCGTCGGATTGACCAGCGCTTTGCGCTCGCCGTGCTGTCCGGTCCGCGAGAACTCGAGCAGGTCGTAGATCAAATCCTCCATCGTCCGGCCCGCCTGCTCGATCCGATCGACGAAGTGCGTCCCGGTGTCGTCGAGCAGCGCGCCGTAGTCCTGGCGCAGCAGCCGCGAGAAGCCCAGCAGCGCCACCAACGGAGAGCGCAGATCGTGCGCGAGCGCGTGCACGCAGTGCTCGAGCTCGGCGTTCTTCCTCGAGAGTTCGGCGGTCGCGTGGTGGCGCTCGGAGACGTCGCGCAGACAGAGCACCGTGCCGTCGAAGGTCCCATCCTCGAGCCAGCGGCTGCGCGCCGACGCGGCGATGCGCACCGCCCTGCCGTCGCTGCGCGCGAGCGTCAGCTCCCACTCTTCGAACTCGCGCTCCGTGCCGATCGAGGAGACCAGGCGCTCGAGATCCGCCGCGTCGTGCAGCAGCGCTGCGACGGGCCGATCGACGATCTCGCTGCTGCCGTAGCCCAGCAGCCGTTCGACGGCGGCGTTTGCGTAGACGACGAAGCCCCGCGCGTCGACGGCTAGCACCGCGTCGGGCGCGTCGTCGACGATCGACGCGAGACGCCCGCCCGGTAGTTCTTCGACGCGCCCCCACGCGGCGTCGTCGGAGGCCGCCGGACGCGCGATGACGACGTAGAACGGTCGCGGGTCGGGTGCATTCGATACGGGGACGACGTTGACCTCGATCGAACGCGGCTGCCCGTTGTCGCTCGAGAGCTCGATGGTCGCGTTGCTCAGGAATCCGTCCCGCCGCAGGCGCGAGCGCAGCTCGAAGGCCCGCTCGGGCCTCGTGTAGTCCGGCAGGAAGGGCAGCAGGGTCGTGACCTCGCAGCCCACGCGGAAGCGCTCGCCCCCGCAGAGTTCGCTCAGCGCGTCGCTGCGCCACAGCACCCGGCCGCCCGCATCGGTGACCAGCGCGAACTCGTAGAGCTTCGCGAGCGCTTCGAGCAGCGTTCGGGCCGGAATGCCGTCGATCGATTGCGCGCTGGCCGCCGCATCGGGAGCGGAGGGTTGGGGGAGCGTATGCTGGGGATTCATTGGACTCCAGAAACCGCTTCAGCTGCAGAGGCTTCGCGCAGACAGGTCAGCCCGGGCTGGCAGGCCGCCGAGTGCACAAACGCGAATGTCCGAGATCGCAAATGCCCATCCCCGCCCTCTTGAAGGCGCGCTCATGGTACCACCCGAAAAATCGCGCGGTCAACGAAAGCTTCGGAGCGACGCGTGCGACGGCGGCGCGCAATTGCCGGCGCAAGCGCGCGGCGACTCGCGACTTCGCGCGCGTGGAAGCCGCGGGCCGGCTCCTCTATCCTCTGCCCCGCGTCCGCAGGAGGGGGGCGGGCGCTCCCCCCCCGCGGGGCTCAGGCCGCGGAGACGAGCGCGAATGTTCGGAACGGTTCGAGGCCCGGGCCGAGTGGCGCGCGCCAGATCGGCTGCGCACGCGGACGCGTTCGAGGCGGGATCCGCAGACCAGGGCGACGAACCACCGCGAAGTCGGGGAAGACGATGGAGCGCACGAGAGTCGCAGCGTTGATCGCACTCGCCGCGCTGCTGGTGTCGGGTGCGCGCGAAGAGCGTCCGGAGCCGCCGGTCGCCGCCGCGGTGGTGGCCCCGAGCGACGCCCACGAGACGCGCATCGCGCACTTCCTCGGCGAGGCGAACGCCGCGTTGTCGCCCTACGAGATCCGGCGCATCGCCGCCGCCGTGGTCCGCTACAGCGAGCGATACGGACTCGATCCGTTTCTCGTCACGCAGGTGCTCTGGGTCGAGAGCACGGCGCGCCCCTGGGTGCGCAGCCCGCTCGGAGCCGTGGGGCTGATGCAGGTCATGCCGCACATCGCGGAGAAGCTCGAGCTCGCGGGAAGCCTCGCGGCGATCGAGACCAACATCGAAGCGGGCTGTTGGATCCTCGCGGACAACATCCGCCGCCTCGGCGAGGAGGACGGGATCTCGGCCTACTTCTGGGGATCGGACATCCGCGGCGCGGCCTATCTCGAGAGAGTGAGGAAGGCGCGCGCCGCCGTGCGAGGCGCATCCGAGTCTTGAGATCGCCGGCGATCCCATCCCACACCGACGCGCGAGCCACCGAACCGGAGTCCACCGAAATTCGCCGCACGGAATCTCATCTTCCGGGTTCGACCGGAGAGCGGTTGTTTCGGCGCTCCTGGTTGCCGCGGACGGCGGATCGCATCGTCGTCCTCGTCCACGGTTACGGTGAGCACAGCGGGCGCTACGAACCCACGGCCGTCGAGCTGGCCCGCGCGGGCTGCGAAGTCCACGCCTACGACCATCGGGGCCACGGCCGGTCGGGCGGCGCCCGCTGCCACGTGCGGCGCTTCGAGCAGCTGCTGGACGACCTCGAGCTCTTCGTCGCGGCCGTGCGCGACGAGCGCCCGCCGCTGCCGATCGTCGTCGTGGGCCACAGCATGGGCGGGTTGGTGGTCGCCGCCTACGCGAGCTCGCGCAACCCGGAGGTCGCCGGCGTCGCCACATCGGGTGCGGCGCTCGCGCTACCCGAAGGCGTCTCGCGCGCGCGCGCGGGCGCGGTCCGCGTCCTGGGGTGGCTCGCGCCCCGGCTCTCGCTCGCGAGCCAGCTCGATCCGCAGGAGCTCTCGCGAGATCCCGACGTCGTGCGCGCCTACCTCGAAGACCCCCTCGTGGAGCGGCGCATCACCGCCTCGCTGGCCGCGGAGCTGCTCTCCGCGATCCCGCAGACGGCGGACCTGGCGGACGCCGTGACCGTTCCGATGCTCCTGCTGCACGGAGAAGAGGACCGCATCTGCCCGCTGGCGGGGAGCCGGCTCTTCTTCGAGAAGCTGAGCGTGACGCAGCGGGCGTTTCACGCGTACCCCGGTCTGCGGCACGAGATCTTCAATGAACCCGAGCGAGCGGCGGTGATCGGCGATCTGATCGGCTGGATCCGCAAACTCGGGTAGATTCTCGAAGCACCGGAGATTCGATGGCCGAGAAGCTCTCACACCTCGACGGGCGCGGCCGGGCCCGGATGGTCGCCGTGGGCGACAAGCCGGTGACGCAGCGCGTCTGCGTCGCGCGCGGAGAGGTGCGGATGGATGCGGCGACGCTCGCCTGCATCGCGGAAGGGCGCGTCCCCAAGGGCGACGTGCTGCTCACCGCCCGACTGGCCGGCATCCAGGCCGCGAAGCGAACCGGCGAGTGGATCCCGCTCTGCCACCCGATTCCGCTCGACGGCGTCGAGCTCGAGCTGACCCCCGACCCGTCCGAATCGCGCGTGCGGATCGAAGCCCGCGTGGCCGCGCACGCGCGCACCGGCGTCGAGATGGAGGCGCTGGTGGCGGTTTCGGCCGCGGGCCTGACCATCTACGACATGTGCAAGGCGATCGACCGGGCGATCTCGATCGGCGGCATCGAGCTGGTGAGCAAGAGCGGCGGCAAGAGCGGCGCGTGGACGCGCCCGGGCGATTCAGCGGCTCCCCCGAATCCCTCCGGGGGCTGAGCAGCCCTTGGGCGAGAACCGCGAGAACCCCGCGGAACCGGATGCGCCGGACGGGTGTCAGATGCCAGAGATGAGTACCGCCGGCTGTGGAACGCTCGAGGCCGCGACCCCGACGAGTGCCCGAACCCGGGTGAAGAGCGGGGAGTACCTCGACGTCGACCCCGACGGCGATCTCGTCACCCGCTGGAAGGCGGGCGACGAGAGCGCCTTCGAGAGGTTGATCCGGCGCCACGAGGGGCGCGTCTTCGGCCTGCTGATGCGCATGCTCGGCAATCGGGAAGACGCGGAGGACGTCGCGCAGGAGGCGTTCATCAGCCTACACCGCCACGGCCACCGCTTTCGACACGACGCGCGCTTCTCGACCTTCGTCTATCGGGTGGCCGCCAACGCCGCGCTCAATCGGCGGCGGACTCTCGCGCGCAAGAACGCGCGCCTTCACAAGCTGCAGGCGAGACAGGCCGCGGGCGACGATCTGCCGGCCGCTCCGCGCGATCCCGAATCGGCCGCGTTCGGCACGCAGGTCCAGGTCCGGGTCCAGGATGCGCTGCTCCAGCTTCCGCCCGATCTCCGGGCCGCGACGGTTCTCTACGACATCGAGGGACTGTCCTACCGCGAGATCGCGACCGTGCTGGACATCCCCGAAGGCACCGTCAAATCTCGCATCCACCGCGCGCGCAGCGCGCTGCGCGATCGCCTGAAGGGCCTCGTCGCGAGCGAACAGAAAGGAGACTGAAAGTGAACTGCACGAGGGCACGCTCCCACCTCGGCGATTACCTGGAAGGAGATCTAGACACCCGAAGCCGCAGCAAGGTCGACGAACACCTGGCTCGTTGCGCACACTGCGCGCGCGAGATCGGCGAGTTGAGGTCGACCGTGGGATTGCTCCGGTCACTGCCGGCCCCGCAGCCACCCGTCGATCTGGCGGACGAGGTCATGCGGCGCATCCGCGCCGGCGAAGCGGGTGCGCGCCGCGCTCCGGCGGCGGTGCGAACCCTCTTCGGACCGCGCGTCGCGGCGGCACTGGCCGCAAGCCTCACCGCGTTCGCGATCTTCACGAGCGTGGAAACCAGCTGGGTTCGATCGCCCGAGGCGATCCCCGTCGCGACGCGCGCGGCCATCGACACGGACCAGCAGGCGATCGACCTGTGGGAGGCTGCGCCGCCGACGCTGGCCGCGGCCCGATCCGTGCAGCCGCGCCTCGCGGCGATCGAGAGAATGGCGGCCAATCGCTTCTACCGACCGGACCTCCGATCGACGGTGGTCGGCTTCTACGGGCGCGTCGATCCCGATCTTCAGCAGCTGGATCTCGACGACCAGCTCGACCGCGCGAAGCTCGATCCGCGGGGCTTCCTCCGCCAGGTGAACCAGATCGCCGAGCCGGAGCGCCGCTCGAGGGTCGCGCCGCTCGTGGTCCGGGCGGGCCGCCGCGGAGACGCTGGGGTGGTCGCGCGCCGGCTGCGCGCCATCCCCCACCCGTTGGCGAGCGCGTTGGCGGCCGAATTCGACCAGCGGCACGCGCAGCCGGCCGGCAACGCCAGGGCGGTGCCCGCTTCGTACTGACGCGCAGCGCCGCGGACCGACTCCGGACCGCGCGGCGCGCGAAGCGCCTGTCGCGGAGATTGCGCGCTCGGTACGCTGACGCCCCGGCGAATCCGAGACGATGGCGAACCCGCGGCCTCTCGCAGCTCCGTTGCTCGCGCTCGTCGCGCTGACCGCGACCGCGGAAGCGCGCGAGGTCGTCGAGTTGATCCCCGCGCAGCGCTCGAGCTGGACGATCGAGCGGCTCTTCGCACCGATCAGCGGGCTGTTCCTGGGCGGGCCCGATTACTGGTACCGCGAGCGCGCGATCGAGATCGACACGCGGCCGGCGGGGGCGAGCCTGGATCTCTTCTACGTGCGGCAGAACGTTCAGCAACGCTTCGAGCGCAGCACGGCGCCGATCCTGCTGAAGCTTCCCAGGCGCGTCGATTCCGGCTCTCGCGACTCGATCGAGATCCGGGCGATGCTCGACGGGTATCGACAGCAGGTCGTGCAGCTCGCGGCGCGCTCTCGCGAAGCGCGGCTGATCATCGAGCTCGCGCCACTGCCCAATCGACTCGAAGTGCTGACCCACGTCCATCTTGCGCGGCGCGGTTCGCTGAGGTTCCTGACGCGCGAGGCCGCGAGGTTCCGCATTCGGGAGACGTCGGACGGCTTTGCGGTCGCGCTCACGGAGACCGCCCACTCCGAGCGCGCGCTCGACGCCGTGCGCGGGACATCGAGTGACGACATCGAATCGCTGCGAGCCGAGCAGCTCGGCGAAGACCTCGTCGTTCGGGTTCGGCTCCGCGAAGCGGCGCGCGACGGGCTGGAGCTGCGATCGACACAGGGTTACGACGGCGCGCGCGAGCTGCACTGGCTCAGCATCGAGCTGGTTCCCGCAGGGGGCAACGCCGCGGTGCTCGCGATGTCCGCCGATGCACTGGACCGCGTCGAAGGTTCGGACGTCTTCGGCTGCGCGCTCGAATTCGATCGCGCGTTGCGCGAACAGCTGGACGCGGAGGCGCTCTCCCGGGCGCTCTCGTCGGCCTCGGGCTTTCTCGACCGACACTTCAAAATGGCGCTGGCGCGCCTCGGCGAGCTCTCGCCGGATGGCGTCATCCACCTGGTCGACGGCTCGAAGTTTCGCCCCGCGAACCCGCTCGACCTCGAGGCCGCGCGCGCCCAGAGCGCCGAGGTCGTGGGGTTCCTCGCGCTGCTGAGGGCATTCGTCGCCGAGCTGGAGCCGGCCGAACATCGGCGCAGCGCGCTGCGCGGCGCGATCGCGCCGGAGCTCGACCGCGAGCGCTTCGAAGCCGCCGTCGAGATCGCGGAAGACCTCGAGCGGCGCTGCCGCGAGGGCGGACGGCGCGCTCGCGAGGCCGGGCGCACCGGGGGCGCGGCGTCCCGACGCGGACCGTCGCGAAGCGCGCGAAGCGCTATGGTTGCGGACTCCCGGTCCCGGGAGTGGCCATGCGCCGCCGTTGTCCGGACTCCCCGGATCGCCCCCGCGAACGCCTCGAAGCGCTCGGATCGTCGGCGCTCAGCGACGCGGAGCTGATCGCGCTGCTGCTCCGGACGGGCAACCGCGGCTGCGACGCGCTGGCCGTGGCCACGGATCTGCTGGGCCGCCACGGCGGACTCCAGGGCCTGTCGCGGGTGAGCGGCCGCGAGCTCGGGCGCTCGCAGGGCATCGGCCCCGCCAAGAGCGCGAGCCTGTGCGCCGCGCTCGAGATCGGACGCCGGCTCGCGGGCCGCAGGCTGCGCGCGGGCGCCGCGATCCGCAGCCCCGCGGACGTCTACCACCACTTCCACCCCCGCCTGCGAGACGCGAGTCAGGAGCACTTCCTCGTGATCCTGCTCGACGCCCGCCATCGCGTGCTGCGCACGGAGATCGTCTCCCAGGGGACCCTCACGGCGAGCCTCGTCCATCCGCGGGAGGTCTTCCGACCCGCGCTGCGCGACGCCGCGGCAGCCCTCGTGCTGGTCCACAACCACCCGAGCGGCGATCCGACGCCTAGCGCGGAGGATCGGGAGGTCACCGCTCGGCTCGCGAGCGCCGGTGAGATCCTCGGCGTGCGCGTCCTCGATCACATCGTGGTCGCCGAGCGGGGCTACAGCAGCTTCCGGGAGCGGGGCGAGCTATGACCCCAGATCCGACTAAGGGGCTCAGCCGGAACGGTCGATAGGGAATCAGCCGAATGGGGCCTGCAACCGGGAGCCCCGGGATCGAAGCCAATGGCCAGACCGCTTCTACAAGAAGCCGTGTCCTCCGACTTCATCGATGGGATCGAGCGCCGCGCCTCGCCGCGCGCGGACATCGTGGTGCGCGTCAACTACCAGAGCGTCGACTCGCTGTTCTCCGAGTTCGCGCGCAACATCAACGACGGTGGGATCTTCGTCGAGACCGATGCCCCGCAGCCCATCGGAACCAACGTCGAGCTCGAGTTCAAGCTGCCGGGCTCGGATCGGCCGATCGAGGTCGTCGGCAACGTCGTCCGCTCGGTCCGCGCCGATCAGGTCGACCCTGACGGCATCGCCGGCATGGCGATCGAATTCGAGAACCTCGACGCGGACGCCCGCCAGCAGATCAACGAGATCATCCAGAAACTCCGCTCCCATAGCGCGACCTAGACCGACCCCTGCGCCGAACCAGCGCATCCGCAGAATTCGCTCGCGCGGTCTCGCGCACGCTCGCCTGGCCAGCGAACCCTGCAGATTCGCTTCTCGCGGCTCGCGCCCGCTCGGCTCTAGAACGGAACGTCGTTGGAAGGCGGCGCCGATGGCTCGCCGCCGCCGGAGCCCGCGCCGGGCGGACTGAAATCGCCGCCCGTTTCGCCGCCACGGCCGCCGAGAAACTGCACGGTCTGGGCGATGACCTCGGTCGTGTTTCGCTTGTTGCCGTCCTTGTCCTCCCACTCGCGGGTCTGGAGCCGGCCTTCGACGTACACGCTTCGCCCCTTCTGGAGGTATTGAGCGCAGTTCTCGGCGCTCTTCCCCCACACGACGATGCGGTGCCACTCCGTTCGCTCCTGATTGTTTCCGTCCTTGTCGCGCCAGCGCTCGTTGGTCGCGAGCGTGAAGTTCGCAACGGCCTGCCCGCTCGGGATGTACCGAAGTTCCGGATCGCGCCCGAGATTTCCCACGAGGATGACTTTGTTCACGCTTGCCATGAGTGACTTCTCCGTCGGTTGCAGGGTGATCACCCATCATCCCGCCGACGGCGGAAGACGTCAACCGCTCTCGCGTAAAACCACATTTGAAACCGAAGCGGATGCAGCCTCCGACGTGAACGCGCGTCCTCGTCGACCCCCCTGACCGCACGCGACCGCCCCCAGAGCCACCCGACCCGCGGATTCCCCGGAGCGACTCCTCGCGAATCACCGCAGGACGCCGCCTGGTGGCCCATTCCACCAAGCCCGCCGGCGTCGCGTTCCCCCCGCGCGCGCGAGTGAGCGGGCAACTGAGCCCCCTCATACCCCCCAACAACCTGGGACCCCGCCGGTGCCCGGCAGCGCGTCACCGCGGTAGGAACTGCGCGGGCTGCCGGTGCCCAGCCACGCGCCATCACCTACGGAACTGCGCGGGCGCGCGGGCTTGAACGGCCGCAACACGGCGTCTACCCTGGGAACTCTTCCGTCCCGGGGGGTGGGGCGTGCTTCGAAGGCGGATTCTCCGTGGCTAGGGCGGCGGCCGGCAGGCGCCGCTCCGCGGGCCGATCGGGTGCTTCGATCTCGAGGCGCATCGCCGAGGAGTGCCTCGGATTCGGCCTGCTCGCCGCCTCGCTGCTCGCGATCCTCGCCCTCGCAACCTACTCGCCCGCGGATCCGATCTTCGAGCGCGCCGCGGTCGCCAACCGCGCGGGCGTGATCGGCGCCGCGGTCGCGGCGATCCTGTTTCGCGCGCTCGGCTACGCGTCGATCGTGCTGGTGATCGCCACGGGCGCGGTCGGGACGCGGTTGATCGCCGGCCGGGGGCTTCCGGGGCCGAAGTCCCGCCTCTGGCTGTCGACCGCCGCGCTGCTGCTGTCGGTCGCCACGCTGTCTCCGATCGCCCAGCAGGCCTCGCCGCTGCCCTTCTCGGGCAGCGAAGGCGGCGTGGTGGGCGCCTTTCTCGCCGAGCACGAGCGCTGGCTCGTGGGCGCGTGGGGGACGGTGATCGGCAACCTCGCGCTCGCGGCGATCGGCATCCTGGCCGCGACCGGCGTATCGGCGGGCGCGGTGATGCGCGGGCTCGGCGCGGCGTTGGGCTGGCTCGCAGCCGCGCTCGGGTCGCTCGCGTTCGCGCTCGCGCACGGCGGGACGCGCGGCGTCGGGGCGCTGCGCGAGGTGGGCGCCGGCGTGATCGGCGGCCTCGAGCAGGGCTCGCGCTCGCTGCGCATCTGGCGAGAGCGCAGCTCGAGGCGCCGCCGGCTGGCGGCCGAGAAGCACGCCGAGGCGCGCGCGCGCGCCGCCGAAGCGCCCGAAGCACCCGAAGCGCGCGCCGCCGAGACGAGCCGCCGCGGCCCCGCGGCGCCGACGATCGTCGATCACATCGCGCAGCGCCCGCGCGGCGAAGGCGTCCAGGAGACCTTCGCGTTCGACGAGGACCGCAACGGCCCCTACCAGCTGCCCGACATCAGCGTGTTCGAGCGCCCGCCCGAGGGCGCCCACAAATACGACCGCGACAGCCTGATCATGAACTCGCGGATCCTCGAAAAGAAGCTCCAGGACTTCGGCATCGGCGGCCGCTGCGTGACCGTGCACCCGGGTCCGGTGATCACGATGTACGAGTTCGAGCCGGCGTCGGGCGTCAAGGTGAATCGGATCGTGACCCTCGCCGACGACCTCGCGCTCGCGCTTCGCGCCCTCTCGGTTCGGATCATCGCGCCGCTCCCGGGCAAGTCCGTGGTCGGCATCGAGGTCGCGAACCCCGATCGCGAAACCGTCTACCTGCGGGACATCCTCGAGTCCGACTCGCTGCGCGCGGAAAAGTCGAAGCTCGCGATCGCGCTCGGCAAGGACATCTTCGGCAATCCGAGCCACACCGACCTCGCGAAGATGCCGCACCTGCTCGTCGCGGGATCGACCGGCACCGGGAAGAGCGTGTTCCTCAACTCGCTGCTGTGTTCCCTGCTCTGCCGCACGACGCCCGACGAGCTCAAGCTCCTGCTCGTCGACCCGAAGCTGCTCGAGCTCTCGGTCTACGGCGGGATCCCACACCTGATCGCGGACGTCGTGACGAATCCGAAGCGCGCGGCGGCCGCGCTCGCCGGCATCGTCCGCAAGATGGACGAGCGCTACCAGATGATGGCCGCGCTCGGCGTGCGAAGCATCGCCCAGTTCAACGAGCGGGTCGATCGGGAACTCGCGGCGGACAACACCACCTATCGCCTCAAACCCAAGCCCGGCGAAGAGGAAGGCGAGGAGCTCGAATTCCGGCGCCTTCCCTACATCGTCGTCATCATCGACGAGCTCGCCGACCTGATGGTCGTATCCGCGCGCGAGGTGGAGGAGTCGCTGCAGCGACTCGCGCAGATGGCGCGCGCCGCGGGAATCCAC